>JAKJDA010000147.1:324-7240 GCA_022706165.1 Candidatus Hydrogenedentota bacterium
TCGCCCGCTTGAACCTCGGATCCGTCTTGCACGATAACGTGCGTCTGCGCGGGAACGGTGGCGTATGCCAGGACTTCGTTGCGCGATCCGAGAATCGTGATCTGCGGGTGCAGGTCCTGTTTGTGTTCGGTGATGACGCGCTCTTCCAACCCGGTGTCCGGGTTGATGTCCTTCGTCATGGTCACGCCTTCGATCATGCCGTCGAGATGGACGCGTCCAGGCGATTCGGCGACGATGCTTTCGTTGTAAGGATCCTTCGTGAAAATGATGGAGCCCTTGCGCAGCTTATGGCCTTCCTCGGCGTGCAAGACCGCGCCCGGCGGCACCGCGTAACTCTGGACTTGCTGGCCCTCGGCGTTCAACGCGACGATCTCGCCGCCGCGGTTCACGACGACGCGTTGGTTGTCGCGGTTGACTGCCGTGCGGACATTCCGGTACTGAATCGTGCCGGATTCGGCCATTTTCGCTTCCGGCGATTCGACCTGACGACTCGCCGCGCCGCCGATGTGGAAGGTGCGCATGGTGAGCTGCGTGCCGGGTTCGCCGATGGACTGCGCCGAGATGATGCCGACCGCCTCGCCGAGTTCCACGAGTCGGCCCGTGGCCAGGTTGCGGCCGTAGCAGAGCGCGCACACGCCTCGTTTCGACTGGCACGTCAATGTCGAACGAATGCGGACGCCGGGCAGCCCCTTGTTCACGATGAGATCGGCCTTTTCGCGGGTGATCTCTTCGTTGGCGTGCACCAGCGGCTCCGGCTCGCCCGGCACCAGAACGTCTTCCAACGCGTACCGGCCCTCGATGCGCTCCTGAAGCGGCTGCACGATCTCGCTCGCTTCCATGAGCGGCTCCACCCAAATGCCGTTCAGCGTGCCGCAATCGATCTCCTCAATCACCACATCCTGGGCCACGTCGACCAAGCGGCGCGTCAGGTATCCCGCATCGGCCGTCTTCAAGGCCGTATCGGCCAAGCCCTTGCGGGCGCCGTGCGACGAGATGAAGTATTCGAGCACGGTCAGGCCTTCGCGGAAGTTCGACGTGATCGGCGATTCGATGATATCGCCCGATGGCTTGGCCATCAGGCCGCGCATGGCCGCGAGCTGGCGAATCTGCTGCTTGGTGCCGCGCGCGCCCGAATCCATCATCAAGTAAATGCCCGAAAAGCCCTGGTCCTTTTCGGCCATGGCCTTGAGCATCGTCGCCGTGACCGCTTCGGTCGTCGACGTCCACAAGTCGATGACTTTGTTGTAGCGTTCGCCCTCGGTGATGAGACCGTTCTGGTACATTTCGTCGATGCGCTCGACCGACCGCTGGGCCGAATCGATAAGGTCCTTCTTTTCGGCCGGGACCAGCATGTCGCCCACGGCGATCGAAATGCCCGCCAGCGTGGCGAAACGGAATCCGACGCGTTTGAGCGCATCGAGCAGGACAACCGTGCGGTTGTGGCCGTGCTGGGCGTACGTCGCGGCGATAACGTCGCCAACCGAGTTCTTGTTGTGCTCGCGGTTCACGTCCCGCAAGGTGATCTCGGGGATAAGCGCTTCCTTGAAAAACACGCGTCCGACGGTCGTGTCGACGATCTCGCCGTCATCCCACACCTTGATCGCGGCATGCAAGTCGACCGCGTCCATCTCGTACGCCAGAATGACCGACGCCGTGTCGCGGTAGACGCGGCCCGGCTCCACCACGCGCCCGTCCTTGCTCCAAGCGGGCTTCCATTCGCCCTTGGCTCCCTTGCGCAGTTTGGTCATGTAGGATATGCCCAACACGATGTCTTGACTGGGGGTCACGATCGGGCGGCCGTTGGATGGCGAAAAAATATTGGTCGAGGCCATCATCAGCATGCGCGCCTCGAGTTGCGCCGCCGGCATCAACGGCACGTGCACGGCCATCTGGTCGCCGTCGAAATCGGCGTTGAACGCCGCGCACACCAACGGGTGAATGCGAATGGCCTTGCCTTCAATCAACACCGGCTCGAAGGCCTGGATGCCCAAACGATGCAGGGTGGGCGCGCGATTGAGCATCACCGGATGGTCTTTGATGACCTCCTCCAGGATGTCCCACACTTCCTCGCGGCCCGCCGCGATCGCCTTTTTGGCGGCCTTGATCGTCGAGGCAATGCCGCGCTCTTTCAATTCACGGATGATGAACGGCTCGAACAGCTCGAGGGCCATCTTCTTCGGAAGGCCGCATTGGTGCAGTTTCAACTCAGGACCGACAACGATCACCGAACGGCCCGAGTAGTCCACGCGCTTGCCCAGCAGGTTCTGACGGAAACGGCCCTGCTTGCCTTTGAGCATGTCGCTGAGCGACTTCAGGGGGCGGTTGCCCGCGCCGAGAACCGTGCGGCCGTGACGGCCATTGTCGAACAGAGCGTCGACCGCCTCCTGCAGCATGCGCTTCTCGTTGCGCAGGATCACTTCCGGGGCGCGCAGTTCGATAAGGCGCTTCAGCCGGTTGTTGCGGTTGATCACGCGGCGGTACAGGTCGTTCAGGTCGCTCGTGGCGTAACGCCCGCCCTCGAGCGGCACCAAAGGCCGAAGGTCCGGCGGAATCACCGGCACCACATCGAGCACCATCCACGCCGGATTGTTGCCCGATTTGCGCAACGCTTCGACCACCTTCAGGCGCTTGATCGCCTTGGCGCGTCCCTGCATCGACGTCGTGGTGGCCAATTCCTGGTGCAAGTCCGCGCTGAGTTGATCGATGTCGATCTCCTCAAGCAACGCCTGGATGGCTTCCGCGCCCATGCGCGCCGTGAAGCGATCGCGCCATTGTTCGCGCGCGTCCTGATATTCGTCCTCGGTCAGCGTCTGCATCTTCTCGAGGCTCGTGTCGCCGGGATCGATGACGATATAGTTCTCGAAGTAGATGATGCGTTCGAGCACGCGAATCGACAGATCGAGCAGGTTGCCAATGCAGCTCGGCGTCGTCTTGAAGAACCAGATGTGCGTCACGGGCACGGCCAGCTTGATGCAGCCCATGCGTTCGCGCCGCACCTTCGATTCGGTGACTTCCACGCCGCACCGATCGCAAATGATGCCCCGGTGCTTCACTTTCTTGTACTTGCCGCAGCCGCATTCCCAGTCCTTGACCGGACCGAAGATGCGCTCGCAGAACAGGCCGTCCTTTTCCGGCTTGAACGTGCGATAGTTGATCGTCTCCGGCTTTTTCACTTCGCCGCGCGACCATTTCAAGATGTC
This sequence comes from Candidatus Hydrogenedentota bacterium, assembly GCA_022706165.1. Lineage (GTDB taxonomy): Bacteria > Hydrogenedentota > Hydrogenedentia > Hydrogenedentales > SLHB01 > JAKJDA01. The sequence goes on from JAKJDA010000147.1 coordinate 3,525, forward strand.
TTCGGGCGATGCCAGCCGGATTTGAATCGCGTCAAAGCGGTCGCCAGTTGTCGCTACGTACTTGGCCAAGGGTTAACCCTCCTGCGCTTCTTCGTCTTCGTCAATTTCATCCAGTCCGCCGTTCTCGACGCGGACCAGCTTGATGACGTCCAGACACAAACTCTGCATTTCGCGGACAAGCACATTGAACGATTCCGGTCGGCCCGGCTCCACCTCGCGATCGCCTTTGACAATCGCCTCGTAGGCCTTCGTGCGTCCCTGGATATCGTCGGACTTGATCGTCAATAGCTCCTGCAGCGTATAGGCCGATCCATAGGCTTGCAGGGCCCACACTTCCATTTCGCCGAACCGCTGCCCGCCGAATTGGGCCTTGCCGCCCAGGGGCTGCTGCGTCACCAACGAATACGGGCCGATCGCGCGGGCGTGGATTTTGTCGTCCACCAAATGATTCAGCTTCATCATGTAAATCTGGCCCACCGTCACGTCCTGGTCCATCGGACGGCCCGTGCGGCCATCGCGCAACTGAATCTTGCCCGTCTCCGGCAGGCCCGCCTTCTTCAAATACCCGCGGATAACCTCCTCGGAAGCGCCGTTGAACACCGGCGTGGCCACCTTCAAGCCCAAGGCCTTCACTGCCCACCCCAGGTGGATCTCCAGGATTTGCCCCACGTTCATGCGCGAGGGCACGCCCAGGGGGTTCAGCACGATTTCAACCGGGGTGCCGTCCGGCAGGAAGGGCATGTCCTCCGCCGGCAGGATTTTCGCGATGACGCCCTTGTTGCCGTGGCGGCCGGCCATCTTATCGCCCACCGACAGGCGGCGCTTGGTGGCGATGTAGACCTTCACCAGCTTGATCACCCCCGGCGGCAGTTCGTCGCCCTTGCGCAGCATCTCGATCTTGCTGTCGCGGAACGCGATCAGCTTGGCCTCCTCCATGGCGGCCATGTTCACCAGACGCGTCAGCTTCTGCTGCAGTTTTTTATCTTCCACGCGCAGCCGCGCCAACACGCTGTAATCCGCTTTCTCAAGGTGTGAAACCTTGACTTTCTTGCCTTTCTCCAGGACCAATTCGTCGGTCTTGTGGTCCACCACGTCCTCGAGAATTTTCAGGCCCATCATCTCGTCCTTGACCAACGAGACAAACAACTCGCGGATGGCGTCGATCTGGTCCTGGTATTCGCGCTTGACGCGCGCCACTTCCATCGACAACGCGCTTTTCGCGCCGCCATCGCCGGTCTTCTCCCGCCGGCTGCACACCTTGACGTCGACAATCACGCCCTCCGTGCCCGGCGGCACCGTCAACGACGCATCGCGCACGTCCTCGGCCTTCTCGCCGAAAATCGCGCGCAAGAGCTTCTCTTCGGGGGCCAGTTCGGTTTCGCCCTTGGGCGTCACCTTGCCCACCAAAATGTCGCCGTGCTTCACCTTCGCGCCAATGCGCACGATGCCCGTCTCGTCCAGATTCCGGAGCGCTTCCTCGCTGACGTTCGGGATGTCGCGGGTAATCTCTTCGGGGCCGAGCTTGGTGTCGCGCGCTTCGAGTTCGAACACGTTGATGTGGAGCGACGTGAACGTATCGCCCTTGGCCATGTCCTCGCTAATGAGGATGGCGTCTTCGAAGTTGTACCCTTCCCACGGCATGAACGCGACCAGCACGTTCCGGCCCAGGGCCAGCTCGCCTTGGTCCGTCGCCGGACCGTCCGCAATGATATCGCCCTCTTCGACCTTGTCGCCCTTTGCGACGATCGGCCGCTGGTTGATGCACGTATTCTGGTTCGAGCGGATGTATTTCTTCAGCCGGTAGACGTCTTCCTCGGCGCGGAACGGATTCTGGTCCTTGTCCTTGCCTCGCTTGGTGTAGCGCACGCGAATCGTCAGGCCGTCCACGTACTCGACCACGCCCGAACGTTCCGCGCGCACCACCGTGCCCGAGTTGCGCGCCGTCACGTGTTCGAGGCCCGTGCCCACCAACGGGGCTTCGGAACGGAGCAGCGGCACCGCCTGGCGCTGCATGTTCGATCCCATCAACGCGCGGTTCGCGTCGTCGTGTTCGAGGAAGGGAATCAACGCCGCCGCGACACTCACAAGCTGCTTCGGCGACACGTCCATGTAGTCCACTTGGCCCGGTTCGGCCTTCGGGAAATCGCCCCGGTGACGGCACAACACCGCCGAATTGGCGAATTTGCCGCTGGGCTTCAACGGTTCGTTGGCCTGGGCGATCGTGTAGTTGTCTTCGTCGTACGCCGACAACATCTCGACGCTCTCGATCACCTTGCCGTTCTCGACCTTCCGATACGGCGTCTCCAAGAACCCATACGCATTGATTCGCGCGTAGGTGCTCAAACTCGCCATCAAGCCGATGTTCGGGCCTTCCGGGGTCTCGATCGGGCAGATACGGCCATAGTGCGTCGGGTGCACGTCGCGCACCTCGAATCCGGCGCGATCGCGACTCAGGCCGCCTGGCCCCAAGGCGCTCAAGCGACGCTTATGCGTCAACTCGGCCAGCGGATTGATCTGGTCCATGAAATGCGACAACTGGCTACGGCCAAAAAAGTCCTTGATCACCGCGCTCACCGGCTTGGGATTCACGAGGGTCTGCGGCGTCAACTGATCTTCTTCCTGGAAATTCATGCGCTCGCGAACCGTCCGCTCCATGCGCACCAACCCAATGCGCACCTGGTTGGCCAACAACTCGCCCACCGCGCGCACACGGCGATTGCCCAGGTGATCGATGTCGTCGAGAACGCCCTCGCCGCCGCGCAGTTTCACCAAATATTGCATCGTGCGCACCACGTCTTCCGGCGTGAGCGTCTTCGTCTCCTGCGAAATGTCGAGACCGAGCTTGCGGTTGATCTTGTACCGGCCCACCGCCGCGAAGTCGTAGCGGGCCGCGTCGGAGAAGAGCTTCTGGAAAAACGTCCGCGTCGTCGCGTCCGTGGCGGGATCGCCCGGACGAATGCGTTGATAAATATCGCGATACGCGTCGTCCTGCGTCTGCGAAGGGTCCAGCGTCAGCGTGCGCGCGATGGACGGGTCCTTCAACACATCCTGCGCGTTCAGCAGCGTCATCTCCTTGGCGTGCGATCCCATGATGCGATCAATCACCGGACCCGTCAGTTCCTCGGCCACATCGGCCAGAATTTCGCCCGTTTCCGGGTCCACGACGTCCGCGCCCACCACGCGGCCAATAAGCTCATGGGCGTCATAGGTCTTGTTGTCGATCTTGACTTTGCTGCGGCCCAGCAGCACGCGCTCCGTCCGGTAGAACATCGCGAGGATGTCCTCGTTGTCTTGATACCCGAACGCGCGCAGGAACGTCGTCGCCAAAATCTTGGAGCGGCGATCGATGGTCAGCCACAGCAGGTCGTTGATGTCGTATTCGAACTCAAGCCACGCGCCACGATACGGGATAATGCGCGCCGTCAACAGCGACTTGCCGTTCTGGTGTATTTTGGTCTCGAACGACACGCCGGGGGATTTGTGCAACTGGCTGACGATCACGCGCTCGGCGCCGTTGATGATGAAGGTGCCGGTCGGCGTCATCACAGGCAACTCGCCCAGGAAGACTTCCTGCTCCACCATCATCTTCTCGCGCAACTCGCCGCCTGCCGCGCCGTCCTCGTACCGCACAAGACGCAGCAACGCCTTCAACGAGGCCGCGTAGGTCAGGCCGCGCTCTTGACACTCCTGAATCTCATATTTCGGCGGCGCGAACG
>JAKJDA010000148.1 GCA_022706165.1 Candidatus Hydrogenedentota bacterium
ATGCAGCACAACGAGGCGTTCTCCCTTGGCCTCGTCCGGAACGCCCACCACGCACAGCGCCTGTTCGGTCAGTCCGAGCATGCTGTGCAGCGAGTCCTCGATTTTGTTATGCGGCACCATCTCGCCGCCGATTTTGCTGAATCGCGCCAAGCGATCCGTGATCGTGATGAAGCCGTCGTCGTCGATCGTGGCGATGTCGCCGGTGTTGTACCAGGCATCCCTCAATACGGCCTCGGTCTTCTGGGGATTGTTGAGGTACCCCTTCATCACGTTGGGACCCTTCACAAACAACAGCCCCGGCAGGCCTTCTTCGAGAGGCGATCCGGTGTCGGGATCGACGACCCGCACGCTCACGCCCGGGATGGGATGGCCCACCGTGCCGTGCTTAACGCCGATTTGGTAGTATCCCGCGACACGGAAATCCGGAACGTTGACCGAGATGACCGGGGCGCATTCGGTCGCGCCGTATCCTTCGAGGGGCTCGATACCGAAGCGCGCGCGAAAAGCTTCGCGCACGCGCGTGGTGAGTTTTTCGGCGCCGACGATCACATACATCAGGCTGCTGAATTCTTCGGGAAGGCAGCGGCGGATGAAGTTTTGCAGAAACGTCGGCGTGGAAATCAGAAATTGCGGCCTGTACCTGCCGATCAGGCCGCCGATCGCTTTGGCATCCAGCGGGCTGGGATAAAACACCGTGAAGAATCCAGCATGCAGCGGCAGCCAGAGCGTTCCCGTGAACCCGAAGGAATGGAAGAACGGGAGAATGCCGGTCATGCCGTAGCCGACTTTGTGCGGAAACACCTGCAAACAGGACTCGATGTCGCTCGATATGTTGAAATGCGTGAGCATGACGCCCTTGGGATCGCCTTCACTGCCGCTCGAAAAGATGATGGTGGCGAGATCGTCCTGGCTGCGCCGCTTGGGCGCGCCGAGCATGCGCTCGATAAGCCGAACGGGAAGGAACGCCGCCAGCAGCATCGCCTTGATGCGATCGAGCCCGGCGACGGTCTCGCGCACGTCTTCGAGGTAGATGGATTCGCCGGGGACTTCGAGCGGCAGCTTTTCGAGGAAAGCGCGGGAGGTGATGACCTTCGTGATGGCGCACTGCCGGGCGGCGTTTGCCATGACGTCGGCGGACACGGTGTAGTTGAGATTGACGGGCGTTTTGCCCATGAACTGGAGCGCAATATTGGTCAACGCTCCGCCCACGGACGGCGGCACAAGCACGCCGACCATCGGCTGTTCGTCGAGAAGCTTCTTGAGCTTGAACGCAAACACGAGACTGCCGACGTAGGTCTTGAAGTAGGAGAGGCGCGGAACGTTCATGTCGGCCATGCACAGGCGGAACGGGTGTTGGCGCACTGTCCGCACAAAAGCGCGGTGCACCAGCGGCTGACCGAGGTCGCGTCGACAATACGCCTCGCTGCCGAGTTCCATGATGGCGTGACGCACGGCGGAGGCGTCCGCGGTTGGAGGCATGGGATCGCCGTAGTTGACCGTGACCGGATAGGGAACCTGACGCGGAATCTTCCAGAAAAACTTTCCCTTGTCGTAGCTGAAGATGCTGCCCCACATCCGCCCGATGTGCACGGGGATAATGGGCGCATCAACGCCCTTCATGATGCGCTCGAAGCCTTTGCGGAACGGCAACATCTGGCCCGTGCGCGAAATCTGGCCTTCGGCGAAGATGCAGACGAGTTCGCCGTTCTGGATGGCTTGTGTGGCGGCGCGAAGCGCGTTGATGAGATCGCGCGGGCCCTCCGTCGCCGACACGGGTATCGCCTGCATGGCCTTGGCGAGAGGGCGCACCCAGGGGATCTCGAATATCTCCTGCGCCATCAGGAAACGGATGGGGCGATCGGTGGAAGCCGTCAGCACGAGGGCGTCGACGAAGGCGGTATGGTTGGCCACCAACAGAGCGCCGCCGCGCTGCGGCATGTTGGCGCGCCCCATGACGTTGACGCGATAAAAAGTGTTGCCCAACACCCACAACAAAAGTCGCAGTAGAAACACCGGTAACAGCGTGCAGAGGTAGACGCTCACGCAAAGCGTAAGCAGCGCGGATACAAGGAAGATGGCCCGGGGCGAGAGGTGAAGAACGTTGAACAGGAGGAAGAATAGGCCGGAGGATAGAAACATTGCCGCGAAGGTCACGAAGTTCGATGTGGCAATCATGCCGCCCTTGACGCGGCTGGGACTGCGCGCCTGGAGAGCGGCGGCGAGCGGCACGTCATACAGTCCGCCGAAAAAGCCCAGCAGGAATAGCAGAAGCATGGCGACGGCGAATCCATATCCCGGCAATGCAAGCGCGGCGCTCATGATGGAGAGTCCCAGCGCTCCCAGGGGAATGAGTCCGGCTTCGATCTTGCCACGCGACAAAAAGCCGGCCGACGCGCTGCCCAATCCGATGCCTAGCGCGAGCCCTGCAGGCAGCAGACTGGTCCACTTCGGCATGTTGTATTCTTTTCCGAGTTCGATGATGGTGGACATGGCCAACGATCCCGCGAACCAGAAATACGCAATTCCAATCATGGTGAGAAGAAGCCAACGGTCTTGCCGGAACAACCGGAAGTAGTCGCCCATTTCTGTCCACGGCGACAGGGGAATGGCACGACCCGGCGCCGCCGCAGGCGGACGCGTCACAAAGTGAGCAGAGACGATCCCGCCCGCCGAAAGGACCGCAAGAACCACGGACATGAGGTAGATGCGGTCGTTGCCGAGGAGGGCCATCAACGGGCTGGCCACCGCGGTGCCGGTGATGATGGAAACGAAGGTCCACAGTTGAATGGAGCCATTGCCCCAGGAAAGACGCGATTCCGGCAATATCTCGGGAAGAATGCCATATTTGGCCGGACTGAAGAAGGCGCTCTGGGTTGCCATCAGGAAAAGAACGGCGAATATGAATCCGGCGTTTTCCGAGAGAAACGCCAGCAGCCCCAGCGCCATGATGAGGCCTTCCATGTATTTCGCGGCGACGATAATCCGCTGTTTGCTGTAGCGATCGGCAAGCGCCCCCACAAGCGCGGGAAAGAGAAGGTAGGGAAGGTAGAAAAGTCCTGTCGTGACTGCCGTAACCGGAAAATCCGACCGGGTCAGCAATGAGGGCAGAAAGAGCAAGACGGTCATTTTCAACAGGTTGTCGTTGAACGCCCCCTGAAATTGGGTTACGACAAGCGCCCAGAACCCCCGACGACATGAAAGTTGGTTCCACGCCGATTCATCGGGCGATGTTTCGTTCATGCGCGTCTCCTTGATTGCGCGTTGTCCGGCATGCAGCACATAGCGCCCCCATCATACCCGACAAGGATATCCTTCAAAAAAATCGCGGCGGCCATCTCGATTCATGGAGAAGCGTCCAAGGCCGGTTCCGGAAGCATCCGCTTTATTCGCATGGATGTTCCTCGGGCGCTCAGGACATATTCGGCCTGCGCCAACGCGTTGATCGCAAGACGGTCCCACTCCGTTTCGGTGACGCGACAATCGCCCCGCAACCGCCGAGCATCGGTCAAAACGACTTCCAACGTCACCGAATAGTGCGCGTTCGCCCCCGCTCCTACGACCGTTTTGCCGCACACGCGCGCCGCCCCGCGCTGCGTCGGCTGTCTCCAGAAAGGAATTTCCGGCATGAGCCAGACGACAAGAAGCGTCAGCGCCGCGACTAACGGCAGGGCAATCGCCATGACGCGCGCGCGCCGCAGGGCCATGCGATCGGACGGTTCTCTGGTCCATGGCCGCAGGCTCGAACAGTTCTCGATGGAGCCGGGACGGCGGCCGGCGCGTCTGTATTTGTATGCCATGTTGGGGATAATCGCTCTGCCCAAACGTTGCGATTATTTGTTCCTCGGGAACCAGTCCGGCAGAAAATCCTTCAACCGCCCCTGGTGTCTTGCCTCGGCCAGAAATTCCGTGCCTTGCTGGTCTCCCCAGGAGTAGACGATATAGGTTGCGCCTTTGTATTCGCACAAATCGACGTCGGAGTTGTTGATGTTTTGGGATTGGGCGATGTGAGCGCATTCTCTCTCGGAAAGTCTGGGATTGGCAATCGTCCGATCATCGTCCGAGTATCGCATGATCGGATTGAGCGGACTGCTTTCCCATGCGATCAAGTCTCTGGTGCGCACAATGCATGGGTTGTATGTTGGTCCGGGGTATTGTTCCAGGTAGATCATGTAGTAATGGCCATTCACATATCGGATGGAAGGACAGGCCGAATAGCGTTCCCGCGTAAAGACCCGATCGCTTGGGGTCAGCTGCCATGTTTTCAGGTCTTGGGAGACAGCGAACCGGATGGTGAAGGGAACGCCGGTCTCTTCCGCCGGCTCCCCGATTTCAAACGCCAACACATATCCGTCGCGCCCTTTGCACACCGATGTGTTGAAGATGGTCCAGCCGGGAAGGTCCAGAATCGTTTCGCGGGTCCAGGCGTTGAGTTCCCGATCGGAGCAGACGAAGCGCGATATGCTCGACGCACCCCATGCGGGAACTCCGAACACGTGCATTTTCCCCCGTGCGACGAATGCGCTTCCCAGATGATATCCCTGTGCGAACGCCGGCGTCGCGGCGCCCGTTTCGACGTCGACAAAACGGAAGTAGGAGTCGCCCGTCGCATTCGGCGCATACCCCGCGCGAACGTACTCAAACCGGTACAGGCGCCCGCGGTGCATGACGGGGGTCGTCTCGACCAGATCGCAGTCGATCGTGCCGAGTTTGCGGATGTGCGGGCGCGACATTTCCATGTCCGCCGTGGCGCTTCCCCATGCGGCCATTCCCCCCAACAGCAAGGCCCCAAGTTTCAGCATGCCCCCCCCCTGCCCATTTTTGTGTGCACGTGACGGCGCGGCGACATGGGTTCGCATGAAACAACCGCGCTCGCAGCGAGCAAAATCCGCCGATGCTTGGATGCAAAGTCCTATTGACGAGTCCTCGTCGCTGTCAGGAAGCCGGCTGATTCTCGATCGCGCCGTCATCCGCAATGAGGCGGCGGTCCTTCGCGTAATGATGCAGCTTGTCGCGAAGCAGCTTGCGCCCCCGGTACAGCCGGGACATGACCGTGCCCAGCGGGCAATGCATAACGACCGCGATTTCCTTGTAGGCCATGTCTTCGATGTCCGCCATGATGACGGCGTTCCGGAAATCCTCGGGCAGCGATTCGATGGCTTCCTTCACCTCGTCGTCAACCAGTTCGAGCAGGCTGCTGACGTTGAGATCAGTTGGATGATAGTTCAATTCCGGATCGGGCGGAGTGTCGGTGGAGGGCTCGCTGCCGCTCAGTTCGACAAACATGGGCCGACGGACTTTTCGCCGGTACTCGTTGATGAAGGTATTGCGCAGGATGGTTAGAAGCCAAGCCTTGATATACGTGCCTTCCTCGAATTTATCATGAAACCGCAACGCTTTGACGATGGTGTTTTGGGTAAGGTCCTGCGCTTCCGTGGCGTTTCGGGTCAAACGGAGCGCGACGGCATACATCATGTCCATATGGTCCATGACCTGCTTTTCAAACTCGCACGAGCGCGTTCTGGACACTTCCGCCATTGTCTGCGTCACTGTAGTCATCCTGTTCAAACCACCCCGTCCTGGCGTTCGGGCACGAGACCGGATCGCTGGCCTCTTGCGCCCTTTTTCCCGCCCGAAGCGGGACCACTGGCAATCGTACCAGTCTTGGGCGGGCCTGTCAACGTTTACTGGAACGCCAGCATACTGTGCCGGTGTATGGAGTTTCCGGCCTCCGAAGCGGCCCCCTTGGGAACGATGATCCCCTTTCCTTGCGTCGCGGGTGTGCGGGGCATTATACCTAGTTCGCGATGTTCGCGCGCGGCAAACGATTCCGTCGCGGCGAGACATGCGGAAAGGAATGGCATGCGGCTTGACTCGGGTTGGGGATATGTCGTCGCGGCGGGAATGGTGTGCGCGATAGGATTCTTCCTGCGTACGGCATGGCTGCCGCACGAGTCGGCCTGGTACGACGAAATCTGCGGATGGAATCATCTGGACGCCCCGACGCTCGCCGTGTACCTGGAAGCGCCGGAAACCAAACCCGACGATGCGATCCAGTTCATGAAGGGGGCCCCGGTCTATTTCATCCTGCAATATTACTGGGCGCGGATCGCCGGTCTTTCTGTGCTGGCGGCGCGTTTGGTCCCGTTGGTTTTTGGCGTCGCGATCGTGCCGTTGGCGATGGCGCTGGCGTGCAGACTGTATACGCGCCGAGCCGCTCTTGTGACGGGTTGGTGTTGCGCGTTCTCGCAGATTCTCATTTACTACAGCCAGGAACTTCGCCCCTATGCCTTGGTCTCGTTTCTTGCCCTGGTTTCGATGTATGCCTTGATCAGAGCGATCGAGGAGGGGAGGGTCCTTTGGCTGTTCCTGCACGGCGCGGCGAATGGCTTGATGGCGTTCACGCACCTTTTTGCCGTTCCATTGATGGCGGCGCAGTTTTTGTTTCTTGTTCTGACGCGCCATCGGGACAGGCGACGGCTGGCGCTGTGGGTTGGCGGGCATGCTGGGTTGGGCGCGGTCCTGCTGGCGTGGGTGCTAACCGTTGATGCGGAGTCCATCGGCAGAACGGTGACGCTCTATCGCCGACCGTCGCTCCACGATATTGCGAACGTCTATCTCACGTACGCGGGGGGGCGGGTATCGCAGCTGAGTCCGGCGGATTTCTTGCCGCAAGGGATCAACTTGGACGCGTTGTTGGCGTTGTTCTGCCTCGGGTGCGTCGCGTGGCTGGGCTGGACTTCGCTGCGTCGCGAGGAGGCAGGGAATCGCGAGGCGACATCGCATCGCGTACCCCCCCGGGAGGCGTATCTGTTGTTGCTTCTGTGGCTGCTGGCGCCTGTGGCGTTTGTGACGGCGATGTCGTATGCGTGGAAACCGGCGTTGAATGCCCGTTACCTGGCGTATTGTTCGTTGGCGCTGTATCTTCTGACGGGCGGCGGCGTGGCGGCTATCCGCAGCGGGTTGGCGCGCGCAGGCATGACATTGTGTCTGGCGCTGTTGATGGGCTATCAGGCGCTGGCGATGGCGCAGGGGCCGTTCCGGCCCGATTACCGGACGGCGGCGCACATCATTTCGACCGAGGCTGCGTCTGACGACCGGATCTTCGTGTTGAAGGATATCAATCTTGTCGGCATGCATTTCTATTGGCCCGGCGCGCCAGATCGGCTGGAGGTCTTGGGCGGCGAACAGGATTTGTTCCAGCA
>JAKJDA010000149.1 GCA_022706165.1 Candidatus Hydrogenedentota bacterium
CGATCGTCCGTTGTCACGACAAGTTCGATGTTCTCGCCGATGATTCTACGGAGCATGCGATCCATGTTCCGAACCACGTCGTTCAGATCGAAAATCCTGGGCTGCAGCACCTGACGGCGGCTAAAGGCGAGCAACTGCTTCGTTAACGCCGCCGCGCGCATGGAAGCGGCCTTGATTTCCTCCAGATAGGCGTGGGTGGTCTCGGTAAGGGATATATCGGCAAGAAGCAAGTCGGTGCAGCCGAGGATCGCGGTGAGCAGGTTGTTGAAATCATGCGCCACTCCCCCCGCCAAACGGCCAATCGCCTCCATCTTGTGCGACTGGCGGAGTTGATCCTCCAGGGCTTTGCGTTCCTCCTCGGCGACCTTGAGCCCCGTGATGTCGCGCTGCGCGCCCCACATCTGCGTCAGCAGCCCCTCCTTGGTGATGCCCACGACATTGTTGAGGAAAAAACGCCGGCAACCGTGGCGATCCGTATCCTGAATTTCCACGTCGGACTGGCGAAAACCGCTTTGGACCAGCATGCGCAACCGTTCCGGATCGTGCAGCCACCAGCCAAACGAACCGCTTCGCAGCCGTAGCCCCACCATCTCGAATGCCCGTTCAAACCCGTACATCCGCGCGAACGCGTCGTTGCATTCCGCCACGTAACAGTGCCGGTAAAGATGGCGGATTTGCTGTTCCTCATCGAGGTCTAACGGCAGCGGACGGTCCAGTTCACACCGCCAAATGCCTTCGGTCGTTCGCGTGATGAACGCCCGATACCGCTGCTCGCTCGCGCGCAACGCCTCTTCGGCGCGGCGCCGCTCGAACATCTCGGTCGCCAACGAGACGAAATCGGCGATCGATCCCACGAAATACTGTTCGTCCAAAGCCCAGGGACGCGGGCCGCCGCAGTGCTCGGCGCTGATAAGTCCAATCATTTCCCCATGCACGCGAACCGCCGCATGCACGAGCGCGCCAATGCCATGGGGCTGGATGTATGCGGCGAGCATCTCGCCGACCATCGCATCCGCGGCGGCGTCCTGGGAGGTCACCGTCCTGTCTTCGGCGAGACGGTCGAAGTAGCGCGGGTAATCGGATCGGGACAAGACCAGCCCCTCGGAATAGCGACGAAGCCGACGATCAAAGAGCGCGGCGCACTCCAGTCGGGAACCGTCCTCGGCAAGAAGCCATGCCCCGGCCCGATCGCACTCGAGCGTCTGGGCGATTAGCTCCACCACCTCGCGGAACGTTGCCGCGAGATCGCTTTCTTCGAGCACTTGACTGCGGGTTAGATCGACCAGCACCCGGCTCTGCCGGTTCGATCGGCGCTGAATTTCAAGGCGTCGCGCCATTTCGCCAAGACGAGCCTCGTACTCGGTCCGCAACTGTTCATTGGGATCCGGCATGATGACGATGGACAGCGTAGCAGGCGCTTCGGATTCCAGAAGATCCCGGTTGATGGCCAGCGCCTCAAACGCATACGTTCCGACGGGCAAGTCCTCGAAACGCACTTCCGTCTCCCACGTATCCCGCCACGTCGCGTCGTATCCCAGGAGCCGATAGCTGTACAGCATGTGGCGCGTCGAGAGCGACAGCGCCGCAAAACGCACCTTGACTTCGTGCGCTTGCGTCAATGTCAGCGAGAGAGTCTTGGGGGGAGGATGCATCGCCTCGTTGGCGTCTGTGTCCGCACGGATAACGACCTGCGGACGCAATTGGGGGCCGGGACGGTAGATTGCGATGCCGCGATACGTTCCGATCGCCATCGCGCCGTCTTCCAAAGGAATCAATCCCGCGATGCTGTTGCTGGGCAGACCATCGTCGGTGGTAAGCCATTGAAAATGCTTGCCGTCCGTGATGTAGATGCCGCCGCGAAGCGTGCCAAACCAGCTCAGCCCCAGCGTGTCCCTGGCGGAACACTGATGGAAGAGGCTGCTCAACCCCTCGCGGGGGCCATAGTTCCGGAAGCGCTGGCCATCGTATACACTCAGACCTCCCTGCGTGCCTATCCAAAGCCGATGCTCCGAGTCTTCGAGCAGGGACTGGACGCTGTCATTGGGAAGTCCGTCGTCGCTTCTGTACGTGCGCATGGCGCCATGTTCGAGACACCCCAACCCCCTCGCGTCATACCCGCCAAACCAAAACCGCTTCTGGGCATCCTCCAGCATTCGGAAGATCACGTTATGGGGCGTCTCGATAGCCTCAAAGACATCGCCATTCAGACACAGCAACGATCCGGGATCTCTCGTGCCCGCCCAGATGGAACCATCAGGCGCTTCATATAACGACACGATAGAATCGTTGCCAATGCCATGGGGAGCCTTGAAATGGCGGAGCGGCACGCCCCACACATCGTCGGACGAGGGGAACAGAAAGATGCCGTCCACCCGCGTTCCCACCCAGAAGCGCCCCTGCGAGTCTTCCAGCAAGGCGTTGATTCTACTGGGAAACGAGCGAGACCGGATAAGATCGTTGTGCAGGCAGCAAAGCGTTTCATCGTTTCCAAACCACAAACGCTCCTTCCTGTCGCGAATAATCGTCTCCAAGACGGGCGTGTCCGTCAACAGGGTGATGCGATGCGGATCAAAACAGCTCATGCCAGAGAGGATATGGGCCACCCATATCTGCTCTTCGTAGTCCTCGAAAAAACAACTGGCGCGGTTGTCCAGCAAGCCGTCGCTCACCGAATAGGACACGATGGAGGCTCCATCGTATCGCGCCACGCCGTTTCCCCACGTGGCGAACCACAGGCAGGCGCGGCGATCCGAAAAGACGCACCGCAAGCGGTTGCTGGGAAGCCCCTGCTCCGTCGTGATCGAAGATATCCGGTCTCCATCCAAACACAACGCGCCGCGTCCGTCCGTGGCCAGCCAAACCCGGTCTTTGTAATCCAGGGTGATATGCCAGACGGGGACGTGCGGGATATCATGTGTCGTGGGGCGAGCCATCAGGCTATCGGACTCGAAACGCGAGACGCCGCCCATGCAACCCACCCAAACAAAGCCGGCGCGATCGGGGCACAGGGACAGCACATGCGGGTGAACTAGGCCGTTGTCGCATGCGATGTTTTGGAACTGGCTCCCATCGAAGCGCGAAATTCCGGCATGGGTGCCAATCCAGAGCCGTCTGGACGCATCGAATGCCAGGCAGGTGACGTTATTGTCGATAAGACCGTGGTCCTGGCCGTAAGACGCCGTCACCACGCCGTCTTTCAGGCATGCAATCCCTCCCTCCAATATCCCAAGCCACAACCGGCCCTCCCCGTCAAACAACAAATGGGAAATGTTGTTGCCGGGCAACCCGTCGTGCATCGTAAACGTGATGAATCGCGTGCCATCAAACCGGACCAATCCGGCCGCCGTCGCTATCCACAAATAGCCATCCCGGTCCTGGGCCAATGCCCCCGCCATGAGCCCGCTGGTCACGTCGAAGGTGCGCCACATGCCCGGGCGCGGAAGCGCCACGCGACTTTCCACGTGCGGGAGATGCGCGTCGGCGCTCATGCCGGCAGCCCAGCATGACGCGTCCGAAAATTAACCAGAAAAAAAACCGCCCTCCGCAAAACACGGCGCCATGTGCAAGTAACACGACGGCCACGGCGCTTCTCGGATTCGGCAAGCATGGGTCGCTCTCCATATAGGCCAATTCTATCTGGATTTTAGCACATCGAAAGGCGAAAGCGTAGCGGTTGTTCCATGGGACTTTGTGCGAGCGGCGACCTGTGATATGCTGATGATAAAACTAGGCTTGGCGCAAGTTGCCGCTCCTGCTCCGAGCCGCGCGATGGGACGTGACGGGTATTTGCGGCAAGGGAGTGGGGGGCGGGGGTGTCAAGAATAAAGCGCCTTTTCGAAGGCAACGCACAGGGGGAATGATGCAGCCCGAGAGGACAATTCCACCAAGTTTCGGACGTGATGCCGCCTTGCAACCGAGACCGCAAGAATGTGCGAAGCCGCGAGTTCGCCGGCGCGTCGTGGCAATGTGCTTGGCCATTCTTGCCGGCTGTGCGCCTCCGGTCGGGGAGAAGCGCGACGAATTCGGCTTCAACGAAGTGCAGCGCGCCGCCCTTTCGCGAGACTTTGCCGCGCTCCAGGCGCTGGTGCAGGCAGGGGCCGATCTCAATGCATCCGACCCGGACCGGGTGACGGCCTTGCATCGCGCCGCGCGCGACGGCGATGTCGAAGTGGCAACATTTCTGCTGAGCTACGGGGCCCGGCCCGACCTTGTGACTTCGACGGGATGGACGGCGCTGCACCTCGCCGCGCGGGCATGCAAGCCGAAGGTGGCCGAACTGCTGCTCCAATACAAGGCCGATCCGTTGCTTCCATTGCCCGACGGACGCATCGCCCTGCATCTGGCCTGCGCGAAAAACGACTATCCCACCGTGGAAGCGTTGTTGGCCGATTGGGTGTACAAAGACCGGACCACCCCAGACAACGGGGTCGGTAAAAAGGATTCACATGGCGACATGCCGTTGCATCTTGCCCTTGGGCAACGGGACCACCGTATCGCGGCATTGCTCGTCGCCAAGGGAGCGGATGTGAATGCGCCCAATGGCGACGGGATTGTTCCCATGGTGACCGCCTGTGAAGCAGGCAGCGACTATCTGGCGGCGCTCCTGTTCACCAACGGAGGCGATCCCAATGCCGTTTCCCCCAAAGGCATGACGGCGCTGCAAGCCGCAAAAAACAGCGGAAACGTCGCGCTTGTGCAGTTGCTTTGCCAATGGGGGGCGCGTTGACACGAAGCCGAACGCGCGGTCTCGGGCGACATGCGGGGCCTGAGACGTCGCATAACGCCATGGCACGCAGCGGTGATCCGCGAGAGAGGATCGCGTCCCGCCGAACGCCGTCAGGGAGATATCCATAATGCATGCGCCCAAACGTTTCCGAACGCGGCTTGACGCATTTTTCGGCATTCGAGCCTCGGGATCCACCGTGCGCCGGGAGATCGGTGGCGGACTGACGACCTTCGCGACGATGAGTTACATCGTTTTCGTGCAGCCGACGGTCTTGAGCACGACGGGGATGGATTTCGGAAGCGTTCTCATCGCGACGTGTTTGGCCTCGGCGATCGCGTGCGTCATGATGGGCCTATTGGCGCGCTACCCCTTTGCCCTTGCCCCGGGCATGGGTGAAAACTTCCTGTTCGCCTTCGTCCTCTGCTCGACCTTCGCCGGGGGGATGGGCTTCTCGTGGCAAGCCGGGCTGATGATCGTGCTGATCGCTGCCGTCCTGTTCATGCTCCTCTCCATTTTCCGCACGCGTGAAAAAATTCTCCAGATCATTCCCGACTGCCTCAAAAACGCTATCGGCCCGGCCATTGGGTTATTCATTGCGTTCGTCGGACTGCAGTGGGGCGGCATCGTCGTGTCAAGTCCCGCCACCATGGTCAAGCTCGGGAGCTTCCACACCGCGCCCGCGCTACTCACCGTCTTCGGCGTATTCCTCATCGCCGTGATGACGGCGCGACGCATACCCGGCGGCATCCTGATCGCCATTTTGGCGACCGGCCTCCTGGGCGCGCTCACGAAGACGATTCCAATTCCCCAGGAGTCGTATCGTGTTTCATTCTCGACATTTTTCCAATTGGACGCCTCGGAGTTGATTGAAAAGTGGGACAAGGCCCTTGTCGCCATTGCTTTGTTCTTTTTTCTGGCCTTGTTTGATTCCATCGGAACTTTTGTGGGGCTTGGAAAACAGGCGGGATTCATCAAGCAAGACGAACAGTTGCCCCGCGCCGGGCAGGCCTTCTTTGCCGATGCGACAGCGAGCTTTTTCGGAGCGCTCTTTGGAACTTCCACGCTGACGACCTACATCGAAAGCGCAACAGGCATCGCAGCCGGCGCCCGCACCGGTCTCGCCGCCTTGGTGACAGGAGCGTGTTTCCTGGTTGCTATTCCTTTTGCGCCCCTTATTCACATTGCAGGGCAGGATATCGGCCCTGCGTTCTACGGGGTTTCCGCCGCGAGTCCGCACGTGGCCATGTATCCCGCCGTGGCGCCCGCGCTCATCTTTGTCGGATTTATGATGATGGCCCCGCTGCGGCGCGTGCTATGGGAGGACGTCACCGAAAGCCTCCCCGCTTTTCTTACGATAGCCTTGATGGTCTTCGGATACGGCATCACCGAAGGCATCGCATGCGGATGCATCGCCGTTGCCGTTCTGAAACCCGCCGCCGGGCGCGCCCGAGAAATCCATCCCGCCTTTTATTTCGTGGCGTTGACGTTGCTCGTGCGCTACGCATTCCTGATGTAACAAAAACGCCCGGCATGTCGCCAGGCGTTTGAAAAACAGCCGGACTACGTCGCCTCAGGGCGCTGCGACGGCCATGATTTGGTCGGCGGTCACCGGCGCGGGCGGCGCGACGACGAGTGCGGGCGCTGCTTGGAGCGTCGCATATGCCGGGTTTGCCGCGATAACGGCGGCGCGGTCTGCGGGAACGGGTTGGCGGTCGCCGCCGACGGGAGCAATGAGCAACGTCTTGCGCGGGGCTATTGACGATACGATCGCGGGCAGGTCGACATGCTTCAGAAT
This sequence comes from Candidatus Hydrogenedentota bacterium, assembly GCA_022706165.1. Classification (GTDB taxonomy): domain Bacteria; phylum Hydrogenedentota; class Hydrogenedentia; order Hydrogenedentales; family SLHB01; genus JAKJDA01. Next base: position 6,522 of record JAKJDA010000149.1, read on the forward strand.
GGACGGGACATAAACGCTTGCGGGCCAGCTTGTCGCAGCGGGGGATAGGAGGTCGGCGTACGAAGCCAGCGGCCCTTCCGCGATAACGGCGTCAATTTCGGGAATGCAGGCCGCAGCGAGAATGGCCTCGTTGCCCATGCCCGCAAGCCCTGTCACGCACACGCGCGCCATGCCCGGCTGCGTCTTGAGGAAACGCGCGATAGCCGTGATGTCGGCGATGCGCTCACCAGCGAGGGTTCGACCCAGCATCCAGAGGTCTGCCGAAAGCACGGACGCCTGAACATCGGATCGCAGTTCGCCAACGCCGCGCAGGTCCGCTGCGCATACCAACACGCCCCTTTCGATGAGCTGACGCGCGAGGGGTGAGGCGATGACGTCGGTCTTGCTGCGCTCGCCAATAAGCAACACGGACACCGTCGGCGGCGCGGGCAAGTCGGCCTTTGCGGCCAGCAAAATCGGCACGGTGATCCCGGCTTCAGGCACGACCGTCACGCGACGCAGTGTGACGCCATCCACCGGCGCGCTCGCCACTTCCACGGGAGCGCCGATGCCTTCCGGGGCCGGCGTCGCAGTGACGTGACGGATCCGCGCGGCGACTTGTCCTTGCCACGTCGAAAGTTCGGGACCGGCAGCGCCTGCAGGAGGAGCGGCGAACTCGG
>JAKJDA010000014.1:0-12293 GCA_022706165.1 Candidatus Hydrogenedentota bacterium
GGTATGTGACCATGAGAACAGTTCATGCCGTGATAGCCGTTGCGGCGATCATGTTGACACATCTCCCCGTGGCCTCGGCCCTAACGGCTGTTATCGAGGTCAACGAGCATCCCTGGTATGCCTCGCGCAAGGCCGCATCGTATCCCAATGCTGAACTAACACGCTTTTATGCGCCGTTGCCGGTCTTTTTTGAAGGATGGAATTCTTCACCACGCGAGGAAATCATGGATTACGAGTGGAATTTTGGGGATGGCTCCCCTGTTTTTCACGGTTTCAACGCGGCGCACGTTTTCGAAAATCCGGGACAATACACGGTCACCCTCACGGTCCGCGACGCTTCCGGGCAATCGAACGCGACAACCATCGCGGTGGAAGCGATCGCGCGCGACGGCACGACCTATTACGTCGATTCGGAGTTGGGCGATGACCTCAACGACGGAAAGTCCCAAGGCGCAGGGGCCTGGAAGACGGCCACCTATGCCTTTCGCGGAATGGCGCAAAGCCGCTACAGGCCGGGGGACCGGATTCTGTTCAAGCGCGGGCAAACTTTCGAGATGGTGAGCGGCACGAACAGTCCAGGCCACTATGCGGCAAAATACGGATACCTTTTTGGGGCCTACGGAACCGGCCCCAAACCCGTCATCCAGCATGTCGGCGAAAACACGGCGAACATCATCAATCAAATAGGCACCGGCCTTGCCCATTTTGCCATATCCGACCTCGAATTCCGTCTGACGACACCCGAGGGATTGGTGGCGGGAGATTTGTTCTTCTCGAGCCAAGCGATGCAAAACGTTCTTTTCCTGCGGGTGGACATCAAGGATTTCAGTCGCGGAATCATCGTTTCAGGAGGCGGGCAGGCCAGCGGCATCTTCATGGTCGGCTGTACGATGCACAATTCCACCGCGACGCATACTCTCGTGACGGGATGCCGGCTTGCCCTCCCGACTCGACCCTCGATCTTGGAGGAAACCACCTTTGCTATTTTGCCTATGTCGATAAAGGCGTTATTTCCGGAAACACCCTTTCGCGGCCCCCCTTTGGACGCCATGCCCTACGCTTGTGCGGTTTGTCGGAGACGCAGATCACGAACAATGTTTACATATCCAACAATCGCATTTCAGGATGGATCGACCCGATCGCTACGGGCGACGCGCATAACGGGGGAGGCAAAAATTATAACTGGCTGCTGGTTCACTTCGCTCCCAACGAAAACTCCCTGAAGCCCGCCGAGAACATCGTGTTCGAAAACAACACCGTCGTTGACGGCCAGTGTCTTCTGAACGTAGGAAGCGCGGAAAACGTCGAGATACGCGACAACCTCTTTTCGACCGTCGATGCTTCCGACGTGCCTCGCTTTCTCATCGGTTCCATCCATGGCTATGATCGAAAACCCAGCAAAAACATCCGCATCACCGGAAATCTCATAACCTCCTCATCCGCTACATCCAAATCGCCGATTCTTCGCATAAGCAACTATACCGGCGAGGCATACAACGACCAGACGCAACACGAAGTCCTCGCGTTCAACGGCAACACGATTTTCATGGCCAATCCCCAAGCCGCCTACCTCAGCGTAGGCGCCAAGACGCAACCGTTGCTTGGAGCCGTATCAACGGACCACAACCTTCTTTACCGAGCCAATGACGCCAGCGCCGTTCTGATCAGCCCAGCGGATTACTACAAACTGGCGCAGTGGAGGCTCCTGAGCGGCAACGACGTTCAAAGCAATGTAGAGACGACCCCGCAGGTTCCGGTCCCCGGTTTTATCAGCGCCCCCAGGTGGATTTCCGCCGGACCGTTAACGGTGACGTATGGCGCGGCGCAGGATTTTAGCGGTTCTGGGATCAAGGCCGTGCGTCTTTGGGCGCAGCGAGGGGATGGGCTTTGGTTCGATACCGGTCTTTCCTCGACACATCCAGAGGGAACGTTCACCTTCCAGGGATTCACCGGGCCCGATCCATACCAATTCGCTCTTGCCGTCGAGGACCATCTCGGCGTGACATCCTTCACGCCCAGCGGCGCGGGCCAACTGGCGCGAACCATTTATGCAGGCCCTCCTGCCGTCCCAGACATCATGCCTCCATCCACGGGAACCATCAGCGCTCCCGCACAGGCGACATCGGGCCCCATCGTCATTTCCTACGCTGGCGCGGCAGACAACTCCGGCGGAAGCGGCTTGCGCCAAATCCGTCTATGGGCGCGAAAGGGGCTTCAGGGCGCGTGGAATGACACCGGTCTCTATGCCTCTTCCCCAACGGGAGCCTTTTCCTACGAGGGCATGACCGGCAATGACTCCTATTACTTCGCCCTTCGAGCAGTGGACAACTCCGGAAACACTTCCCCGGCTCCTACGGGCAACGGAAACGCTTCCACTGTGTTTGAAGCGCCGTTGCCAAGCGCAACCGATAAACTGCTGCACTTGCCGATGAACGATGATCCGGCCCAAGGGGCCCGGGACGTCTCCTCTTTGGCACAAAACGGCATCTGCTCCGGCGCTACGGCCCCCGCATCTTCCCCCGAAGGACGTTTCGATGCCGCCTACGCCTTTGACGGAGCGGACGACTATATTGGCGTAAACCATCTGGCGGGACACGTATCGAATGCGTTCAGCCTCACGCTGTGGATCAAAGCGCCCCCCATATACATGTATGCCTCATCCGCCAGCAACCGAAAAGGCTCTTTGCTGGGGATCAACTCCTCGACCGGCGCCAACCTATTCGCGCTGTATGTGGGCGGAAATGCAGCCTCCATCAATAACAAACTCTGTGTGCTCGACGGCGGCACGAACACCTTTGTGGCCCCAACCCCTGTGACCGTGGCTGACGACGCCTGGCACTTCATCGCGTACACCAGTGACGGAAGCACAGGGTATGTCTACGTAGATGGTTTCTTGATGTCATCACATGCCGTGAACTACAAACTGGCGGCCTCAAATCAATGGTCCATCGGTCAAGAATTCGATGGAACCACGATGAATCATTTCTTCCAAGGTCTCATGGACGAATATGCGGTGTGGAATCGTGTCCTTTCCCAGCAGGAAATAAGCCTTCTTTTCGCCAATGCGCCCGCTTGGGTCGATACCAGCATTCTTTCCGCCGGAACGCTAACCATTCCTGCATTCGCATCAGGGACCTCAATCACCTTGTCCTACGCGGGCGCGTCTGGAGGAAGCAACGGTTTGAAGCGGGTTCGGTTGTATGTTCGGAAGGATTCGGGTTCGTGGGTGGATACGGGTCAGACGCAGATCGCTTCGTCGGGGACGTTCAGTTATGCGCCGACGGGCGGGGATGGTCGGTATTATTTTGCGGCGGTGTCGGAGGATCATGCGGGGAATGCGTCGTTGTCTCCTTCGGGGAACGGTTCGGCGAACACGGCGTATGATGCGTCGGCTCCGACGGTGGGGGGGGCGACGTCTCCGGATTATGCGCGGACGAGTCCGATCACGGTGAGTTACACGGGGGCATCGGACGCGGGAGGGAGCGGGTTGAAGCAGGTACGGTTATGGGTGCGCAAGGATGCGGGTTCGTGGCTGGACACGGGTCAGACGAATGGGGCTTCTTCGGGCAGTTTTAGTTATGCGGCGTCTTCGGGGAAAGGGACGTATTATTTTGGGGTTCAGGCGGAGGACCAGGCGGGGAACGTGTCGGCGGCTCCTTCGGGGAGCGGTTCGGATGCGACGGTGTACGACGATGTGTTGCCGGTGATGGGCAAGACGACGCCTCCCGCGTATGCGAACGCCACGCCGCTCGTTGTTTCGTATTCGGGCTCTGGGGATGCGGATTCGGGATTGGCGGAGGTTCGGTTGTGGGCCAAGAAGGGTTCGGGGGCGTGGACGGATACGGGGTTGACGTTGGGGAGCGGTTCGGGGAGTTTCAGTTATGCGGCGTCGGGCGCGGGCGCGTATGCGTTTGCGCTGCAAGCGACGGACAAGGCGGGCAACAAGACCGCGGTTCCGACGGGCGTGGGGGATGGTTCCACGGTGCTGGACACGACCGCTCCGTCTGCGGGCGCATTGACGGTCCCCGCGACGGCGTCGAGCGTGCCGATCACGGTGAGTTATAGCGGTGTGTCAGACGCCGGCGGCAGCGGCTTGAAGCAAGTGACCTTGTGGGTGCTGAAGGCGGGCGCGACGGTGTGGCAAGACACGGGATTGAGCGGCACGGCGGCCTCGGGCACGTTTTCCTTTTCGGGGTTTTCCGGCAGCGGCTCATACTATTTTGCGTTGCAGTCCGAAGACAAAGCGGGGAACCTATCCGCGTCTCCGAGCGGTCAAGGCCAGGCCTCGACGCAGTACTCGGCGACATTTGTGCCGGGCACGGCCACGGCTCCGGCCTACACGAAGACCTCGCCGATCACGGTGAGCTACGCGGGCGCGTCGGCGACGGCGACGTCCGTGACCTTGTGGGTGAAGAAAGGGACGTCGGGCGCGTGGACCAGCACCGGTCTGACCGCGACGGGCGTTTCCGGCACGTTTAGTTTTTCCGGTTTCGCCGGCGACGACAGTTACTCGTTTGCGACCCAGGCGCAGACGGCCGCGGGCGGGAAAACGGCCACTCCCGCTGGTTCGGGCGATACGACGACGGTGTTCGACACAACCGCGCCGACCGGCGGCAAGCTGACCTCGCCGACGTTTACCCGAACCGTGCCGTTCACCGTCACCTACAGTGGCGCCACCGATGCCGGCAGCGGCCTGAAAGCCGTGCGGCTGTGGGTGAAGGTCGGCTTCAATGGCGCATGGACGGACACCGGTCTGAGCAGCACCGCCGAAACGGGATCGTTCAGCTTCACAAGCACGCAAACGGACATCTTTTTCTTCTACCTTCAAGCAGAGGATAACGCGGGCAACAAGTCGTCCACGCCGACGGATGCGATTGTGTTTCGAAAGCAGTAGTTCAGGGGCAATTCGTTGCGCGAAGGGTCTTGTCTGAAAGGGCGAGGCCCTTTGTGTTTACTCAGGGACAGCCGGTGTCGGTTCGTTGCCCAGGTCGAGCTTGATGCGCGCCCATCGCCCCATGCGGAACAGACCCCATGTAAAAATCAAGCGGGACAGGTGTGCAACGAGAATAGCGGTCCATATCTGGTTTGGAGTGAGTGGGCCGAATATCTCGAAGCCTTGCACGATTCCGAGCAAGACGATGATCTGAGTCAGGAACGCGATGTACATGGGGCCTTTCGTGTCTCCCGCTCCTTGAAGTCCTCCGGTGATTGCCAAGGCAGTTGCCAGAAACACGCCCGAAAACGACAGGAATTTCAGAAGCGAACGGCCATACATCAACGCATCGCTTTGGGTGATGTCGAATATGGCGAGCAGTCTGTCAGGAAAGAAGTGAAAGATCATTCCGATGAGCATCGCCCACACGAATCCAATCGCGGCGGATGTGTGAACGCAGCGTCGCGCACGATCGGGGTTGCCCGCACCCAGGTTCTGCCCCATCAGCGTACTCGCGGCCCCGCGCAGGCCGAAGGCCGTCCACGTGATGACCATGAAAAGCTGAGTGTAGCAGATGCCGTAGGCGGCTTGGGCGGCAGCGCTGTTTGGAAGACTTCCGACCTTGCGTAGCAGAATAACGCCGCCAATGTTGAGCAGTACGGTCTGCACGCCCGTCGGAAGCCCAACCTTCGCTACGGCGTGCATGATATTGAAATCGGGCACGAGCGATGCGCGGCTCGGGAGTTGAAGAATGGTCTTGCCCCGGGCGATTTGGGTAATGGCGATGACGATGGCGGGCACTGGGGCCAGGCTCGCCCCAAGGGCAGCTCCCGCTGCGCCCATCTGTGGGGCCGGTCCAAAACCCGTGATGAGCATGGCGCTTAGACTGACATTCAGCGATGCCGTGAGGAACCCAAGGAAAAGCGGGGTTTTGGGATCGCCGCTCGCCTGGAAGGCGCTGGTCACGAGGATCATCAAGAATAGCGGCGTTGAGCAGGTAAACAGAAGACGAAGATAGGGCAACCCGTGGGCTTGCACTTCGGGGGCTGCGTGGACGAGGTCGAGCAGATATGGTGACGCGAAGTAACCCAGTGGCGCGGCGACGAAAAGCAGCAGAAAGACGGACGTCAGAAAGGTCTGATACGCCACGTTGCTAAGGGCTTCACGGTTTCGCATACCGGCATGCCGAGAGATGATCACGTTCATCCCTTGGAAAAGGGAGGCCAGGAATACAAACAGCACGAGGTACATCTGCCAGGAGGCGCTGATGGCAGCGTTGGCGGTGTAGCCCAGATAATGGCCGACGATGATCTGGGCGATCATGCCTTGCGATCCGTTGACGAGATTGAGCAGCACGCTTGGCCATGCCAGCTTCCACACGGACCGCAAGATGCTGCCCGAAACCAATTCCTTGTCAAACGCCTTCATGTTCGATACAAAACTTTCCCGCTTGATGCAAGAAGGCCGCGCCGGTCGTCCAGCGCGGCCTTGTGGTTCCCAGAGGACGGAGCGATGCGCCGCCTATTCTTTTGTGAATTTCGGCTGATAGGCGCTGCGTTCCCGCTTTTCGAGGGGGGTAAACGCGGTCTTGTTTGGCCCGACATAAACCTGTCGCGGACGGTGGATGCGCGTTGCAGGGTCTTCGCGCATTTCCTTCCAATGCGCAATCCAGCCGGGCAGGCGTCCTAGCGCGAACATAGCGGTGAACATCTCCATCGGAATGCCCATGGCGCGATAAAGAATGCCGCTGTAGAAGTCGACGTTCGGATAAAGTTTCCGCTCGACGAAGAAGTCGTCCTTGAGCGCAATGTCTTCGAGGTTCTTGGCAATATCCACCAATGGGTCCGTCACGCCCAGCGCGCCCAACACCAGGTCAACCTCACGCTTGAGGATGGTGGCGCGAGGATCGTAATTCTTGTACACCCGGTGGCCAAAACCCATGAGCCGGAAACCGCTGTCTTTTTTCTTGGCCATGTCGACATACTTGCGATAGTTGCCGCCATCCCGATGAATGGCCTGCAACATGTTGATGACCGCCTCGTTGGCTCCGCCGTGCAGAGGCCCCCACAACGCCGATATAGCCGCCGAGATGCTGGAATACAGGTTGGACAGACTGCTGCCGACCATCCGCACCGTCGAAGTGCTGCAGTTCTGTTCGTGGTCGGCGTGAACAATGAGCAGCATATTTAGCGCGTTTTCGAGTACGGGCGAAACCTCGTAAAACTCCGCTGGCGTCGCGAACATCATGCGCAGGAAGTTTGCCGCATAGCTGTGGTCCGTGCGCGGATAGACCGCCGGTTCGCCGATGGATTTCTTGAACGAATAGGCGGCGAACGTCTTGGCTTTTGCGAGAAGCCGCACGATACTAAGGTCGATCTTTTTATCGTCCATCACGTCCGGGTAGAACGCGGAAAGCGTGGCCACCATGGCCGACAGTATGGCCATCGGGTGCGCAGTGACCGGGAAGTGATCGAAGAAATTGATCATGCTCTGGTGAAGAAAGCTGTTCAGGGTAAGTTGGCGCCGCCACTCTGCTCCTTCTTCGCTGTTCGGCAGATGCCCGTAGATGAGTAGGTAGCAGACTTCCGGGAACTTGGCGGATGCGCACAGGTCTTCGATGGGAATGCCCCGATACCGCAGAATGCCCGTTTCGCCATCGATGAACGTGATGGAACTGACGCATGAGCCCGTGTTGGCGTAGCCCGGATCGAGCGTGATGGCGCCGGTGCGTTGTCGGAGCGTCGTAATGTCGATGGCGGTTTCCTGTTCGGTTCCCACGATTACCGGGAACTCATGCTCCTTGCCGTCGAGGATCAACTTTGCCGTGCTCATACAGCTTCCCTCCATTGCGGTTGGGGCAAAACGGCCACCCTGGACTCTACTAAAGCGCCATTCCATGCCTACCTACCTAGACTGTAGCGGTGGGGCCGCTTCCATCTTCCGGAGTCAAGGCGTTATCGTATGGAAACGGACCGTTGATAGTCAACGCCTGAAAATCGGCCCCCCCTGGAATTTATTGGAGCGGTGCAGGTATCATCTGTTCTGCCTTGGCAACCATTCTCTTTCTCTTATAACGATTCGCTGCGCAAAGTTCGTTGCGCACAAGGGCGTGCCTCCTATGCGCATATGCGGCGATAAAGCAGGAGACGAGATGAAGTGTATGTAATAAAGAAAAAAGCCCCGAAAGGGGACATGGAGGCAAGGAAAACTATGGCTGGGTCAGTGAAGAAAATCGTGTTGGCGTATTCGGGCGGGCTGGATACGTCGGTGATTTTGAAGTGGCTGCAGGAGACGTATAAGGCGGAAGTGGTCGCGTTCATCGCGGACGTAGGTCAGGCGGAGGAAACGGAACCGGCGCGTCAGAAGGCCATAGACACGGGCGCATGCGCGGTGTATTGCGAGGATCTCGCGGAGGAGTTCGCGAAGGAGTATGTGTTTCCGACGATGCGCGCGAATGCGCTCTATGAGGGCACGTATTTTCTCGGGACGAGCGTGGCGCGTCCGCTCATCGCGAAGGCACAGATCGATGTGCTCCGCAAGGAGAACGCGGATGCCGTCGCGCATGGCGCCACGGGCAAGGGTAATGATCAAGTGCGTTTCGAGCTGACATATTACGCGTTGGAGCCAAACGTAACGATCATCGCGCCGTGGCGTGACCCGAAGTGGGACCTGATCAGCCGCACGAAGATGATCGATTATGCGAAAGCGCACGGCATCCCGGTGCCGGTGACGGCGAAGAAGCCGTATTCGAGTGACCGCAATCTGTTGCATATCTCGTTCGAAGGCGGCATTCTGGAAGACCCGTGGTCGGAACCGCCGGATGATATGTTCTTGTTGACAACGGATCCACGCAAGGCGCCGGACGCGCCGGAGTATGTCGAGATCGATTTCGAGGAAGGTTGGCCTGTTGCGGTGAATGGCGAACGCCTGTCGCCCGCGGCGCTCATGCGCAAACTGAATACCTTCGCGGGCAACCACGGTGTCGGGCGTGTAGATATGGTCGAAAATCGCTTCGTCGGCATGAAGTCGCGCGGCGTGTACGAGACGCCCGGCGGCACGGTGCTGTACGCGGCGCATCGCGCGGTTGAGTCGATCACGATGGATCGCGAAGTCATGTTGACCCGCGACCAGATGTCGCCGAAAATCGCGCAACTCATCTATAACGGTTTCTGGTTCTCGCCGGAGATGCGCCTGATGATGTCGATGGTCGACAAGACGCAGGAGAACGTCACCGGCACCGCGCGCGTGAAACTGTACAAAGGCTCCTGCACGATCGTCGGACGCAAAGCCCCGAAGAGCCTCTACGACGCGAAAATATCGACCTTCGAAGAAGACGAAGGCGCTTACCAACAAGCCGACGCGGGCGCATTCATTCGCTTGAATGCGCTGCGGCTTCGGGTTCGGAAGAATGCGGGATTGTGATTGAGAACCGGGGGAAACTTTTTTTCAAAAAGGGTTCCCTGATGATCTAACGGAGCGAATCATGGCGAAACAATGGGGCGGGCGTTTCGAAGGCGAGCCGGACGCGTTGGTGGAACGCTTAGGCGAGTCGGTGTCGTTTGATGCGCGACTCGCAGTGCACGACATTCGCGGGAGCATCGCGCATGCGACGATGCTCGGCGCGCAGGGCATTATTTCGAAGAAGGATGCGCGCGCGATTGTGCGCGGGTTGGGCGATGTCGAGAAAGACATCAAGGCCGGCGCATTCGTTTGGCGGCAGGACCTCGAAGACGTTCACACCAACATCGAGGTCGCCCTGGTGGAGCGCATCGGCGATGCGGGCAAACGCCTGCACACCGCGCGCAGTCGCAACGATCAGGTGTCGCTCGACGTGCGCCTGTGGACGCGCGATCAGGTTGATCGCATCATCGAGTTGTGCCGCGCGTTGCAGGCTGTATTCGTTGCGCTTGCGGAACGGCATATCGACGTCGTGTTGCCGGGTTGCACGCACATGCAACACGCGCAGCCCGTATTGCTTGCCCACCATTTGCTTGCCTATTTCGAGATGTTCGGACGCGACCGTCAGCGGTTCATCGAATTGCGCAAACGCGTCAACGTGATGCCGCTGGGTTCCGCCGCGTTGGCCGGAACGCCGCATCCGATCGACCGCAAGCAGGTCGCGAAGGCGTTGGGTTTTGACGCGATTTCGACGAACAGCATGGACGCCGTGAGCGACCGAGACTATGCCATCGAGTTTTGTTCCGCAGCGGCGATCGCGATGATGCACCTCTCGCGATTGAGCGAAGAGCTGATCCTGTGGTCGACCCCTGAATTTGCGTTTATCGAAATCGGCGATGCGTTCGCGACGGGTTCGAGCATCATGCCGCAGAAGAAGAACCCCGACGTGGCCGAGTTGGTGCGGGGCAAGACGGGGCGGGTGTATGGCGATCTGACGGCGCTATTGACGATCCTCAAGGGGTTGCCGATGACGTACAACCGCGACTTGCAGGAGGACAAAGAGCCGTTGTTCGACGCGAGCGACACCTTGCAGTTGTGTTTGGCCGTCGTGATGCGCATGTTGCCGTCTATTCGTTTCAATGCCGACCGCATGCGGGCCGCCACGCGCGATGGTTTCCTGGAAGCGACGGACGTCGCCGATTATCTCGCCGCCAAGGGCATGCCGTTCCGCGAAGCGCACGAGGTGACTGGCAAGCTCGTGCTCTATTGCATTCGGGCGGGCAAGACCATGCCGGAGCTGTCGCTCGATGAGCTGCGTCAATTTTCGGTTCTTTTTGCCGAAGATGTGATCGGTTCGCTCGCGCCGGAAGCGATTGTTCGACGTCGGGCTACGCTTGGCGGCACCGCGCCGAGTCAAGTGCGCGCGGCCTTGCGTCGCGCGAAGCAGGCGTTATAGGCGAACGCACGTTTTCTACGTGGCGCTTCGGAAATGGCCCATCTTTTGTTGGAGGCTTCGTGAACGAATTGTGGTATACTTCCCTGCGTGTATGCGAGATGGGCATGGGGTAGTGAATGTCTGACAAAGCGAAGATTTTGGTTGTCGACGATGAGGCGGTCATTCGAGATCTCATGGTCGATATTCTTGCTGATGAAGGTTTTGAAATAGCTACGGCGTCGAGCGGGGCCGTAGCGCTCGATATGCTCGCGCACGATCCCCATTTTGTGCTTCTGTTTACGGATATCATGATGCCGGAAATGGGAGGCATCGATCTCATTCGTGCGGCGCGAAAGCTACATCCTTCCATCATTCCCATCGTGATGACGGGGTTTGCGACGCTCGAGACCGCGCGGGACGCGGTGCGCGAGGGAGCCTACGATTACGTCCTGAAGCCATTCAGCCTGAGCGAGATACGTCTCGCCGTGACCAATGCGATTGAACGCTACCGCCTTATGAATGAAAATGCCCGTTTACGCGAATTGACGGAACTCTTCAATATCAGCGAGCGCATCGCGTCTATTCATGATGAGAACATCTTGTTGGATTTTGTCTTGCGGGCGACTCTCGATCGGGTTGGGGCGGAGCGGGGATCGCTCATGCTGATGAACCCAGATGGAAATCGTTTGGAAGTTGCGACGAGCGTGGGTTCGCCAGAGGATGCGGCGGGGGCGGTTGAGTTGGGTGCGAGCGTTCCCGGTTGGGTGGCGAAGCATGGCAAGCCGTTGCTCATCGAGGACGCTCAGGCGAGTCCTGAACTCAAGGAAATGATCCAAGGTCTTCCGGACGCCTCGTTGATATCGGTGCCGCTGGAGGGGAAAACCTCGAAGAACGGTCGCGCTGCGGGCAAGCGCGTTCGCCATGGAACGCCCGTGCTGGCTGTGTTGAACGTGCGCCAGAAGCGGGGGAATGGCCAGTTTACCGAGAGCGATCTCAAGACCGTCAGCATCGTGGCCAATCATGCGGCGGTCGCGATTGAAAACGTGCGGTTGTTGAAGGACGTCGAAGACGCGCACTTGGCGACGTTGCGGTCGATGGCGTTGTTGCTCGAAGCCAAGGATGCGTATACCCATGGCCATAGCCAACGCGTTAGTGAATATGCGGTTTGCGTGGCGTGCGAGATGGGGATGTCGCGTCATGATATCGAGACGTTGCGTCTTGGCGGCGCCTTGCATGATCTGGGCAAGGTGGGCATATCGGACGCGGTGTTGAACAAGGAGACCAAGCTGTCCGATGATGAGTGGGAGTCCATCAAGCGTCATCCCGTCATCGGGTATGATGTGTTGGCTCCGGTGAGTTTTCTCACGAAGGGGCACTTGGCGTTGGTTCGCTCACACCATGAGCGCATCGATGGCCAGGGGTACCCGGATCGCCTTTCCGGCGATCAGATATTCGATCTGGCGCGCGTGCTGGCCATTGCCGATTCCTATGACGCCATGTCGAGCGATCGCGCCTACCGCAAGGCCA
>JAKJDA010000014.1:12303-17359 GCA_022706165.1 Candidatus Hydrogenedentota bacterium
TGAAACGGTGTTCGGGAACCCAATTTGACGCTGCGATCGCGGGCGTGTTCATCGGTCTTATCGAGAGCGGACGTCTTCCGAATTGTGGCTAGGCGTTTTTATCGCGGTGTGGCCGTTCTTTTTTTAGAATCGTGTTTTGCAGAGGCGTCGTTTTTTTAGCGCCCTTGTGTTCGCGGAAGTAGAGGGGACGTTGTCTCGGGGCATGAGGTGAGCGATGTCTGAAACCCATCACGAAGAAGTCCGCGTGGCGATCCTGGGCGCGGGCGTTACCGGGCTGTGCGCGGCGCATCATGCCGCGCTTCGTTTTGGCAAGGACGCCGTGCTTGTGTGCGAGGCTGCGGAAACGGCGGGCGGCGCCACGCGCACGGAGTCAATGGACGGATTCACGTTGGACTGGGGGCCTAACGGCTTTCTCAACCGTGAGCCGCGCACCCTTGAGTGGATACAGGGGATGGGGCAGTCGGATCGTCTCCACGCGGCCAACGAAGCCGCGGCGCATCGTTTTATTCTCAAGAACAACGAGCTCGTGGAGGTCGTTCCTCCTCCTGGGTTTCTTATGACGTCGTTGCTTTCGGTTCGCGGCCGGCTGCGGTTGATGTGTGAACCGCTCATTCCCGCCAGGCGCGGCGACGCGCCCGAATCCATCTACGATTTCGCCGCACGGCGCATCGGTCGCGAAGCGGCCGAGACGATGGTGGCTCCGATGGTGACGGGGATTTTTGGGGGAGACGCCAAAGCGTTGTCATTGGCGCATTGTTTTCCCAGAATGGCGGCGATGGAGCGTGATTATGGAAGCTTGACGCGTGCGTTGCTGGCCAAGCGCCGGACCAACAAGGCGGCCAGCCCCATTGGTCCTTCGGGGGTGCTGACTACGTTTCGCGAGGGGATTGGTTTTTTGCCGCAGGCGGCGTGTGCGCATCTTGCGGGACGGGTTCGTTTGGGCGCGCGGGCGGAATGCATCGAGCGCCGGGGCGCGGGGTACCGCGTCACGTTGGGCGGCGGGGCGATGGTGGATGCGTGCGGCGTGATCGTGGCGATGCCCGCGTATGCGGCGGCGGATGCCGTCGGTGCGTTGGACGCAGACCTTGCCGGAGCGTTGAAGAGCATTGCCTATGCCGATATTTCGGTCGTGTGTACGGGGTATTGTCGGGAGAAGGTGCGTCATGCGCTTGACGGCTTCGGTTTCCTTGTGCCGCCTCGGGAGCGAAAGCGCGTGCTGGGGTGTCTGTGGACATCCTCTCTCTTTCCCGGTCAGGCTCCGGTGGGTAGCGTCCTGTTGCGGAGCATGTTTGGCGGATATGCCGATCGCCCGGGGGCGCATTTGAGCGATCGGGAGTTGCTGGATTGTCTTGCGGGGGAAGTCCATCCCTTGCTCGGGATTGATTCGCCTCCGGAATGGGTGCGCGTTTTCCGCCATGCGCCGGGCATTCCGCAATATCTTTTGCGTCATGGGGAACTGCTTGCGGCCATTGATGCGGGAGAAGCGCGTCATCCGGGGCTGACGTTTGCGGGCAACGCGTATCGGGGCGTTGGCTTGAACGACTGCGTTCTGTCGGCCATCCGCGCGGTTGATAGACTTCCGTAAATCTTTTCCTGCAGGACGAGACGGCTGGGGAACTCCAGCGGCGACGCGTTAGATGCTGTAGTCGGCGTAGTCGATGAGGAAGACTTTCATGTCTTTCGGGGTTACGAAGACGTGCGCGCCTTTTTTGAGATCGAGTTCGGCGTAGCGTTGTTGCGACAGTTCGACGTGGACGGTGTCGCCGACGTCGGTTTCGAGTTCGACCTTGACGATGGGGCCTGCCGCGTTGATATGGGTGACCCGCGCTTGGAAATGGCTCTCGCCGTTGTGGTGGTAGGCGATATCGAGGAGATGCGGACGGATGTACGCGACGGCTTGCGCGGGGCCATCGTGGCCTGCTTCGGGCATGTCGACGGCCATGCCGCCAATGAATGCGGTGCCGTCTTGCACGCGGCCGTGGAATAGGTTCACGTTTCCGAGGAAATCGTACACGAACCGCGTGGCGGGTTGATGGTACACCTCTTCCGACGCTCCGATCTGCTCAATTTTGCCTTCGTTCATGACGACGACCTTGTCGGCCAGTTCGAGGGCCTCTTCCTGGTCGTGCGTCACGAACACGCTGGTCACGTGTATCTCGTCGTGCAAACGTCGCAGCCACCGGCGCAGATCCTTGCGCACTTTGGCGTCGAGCGCGCCGAAGGGTTCGTCGAGCAACAGCACGTTGGGCTCGATCGCCAACGCGCGCGCCAAGGCTACGCGTTGTCGCTGGCCGCCAGACAATTGGCTCGGATAGCGATCGGCGAATTTGTCGAGTTGAACCAACGCCAGCAGTTTCATGACGCGATCGCGGATTTCTTTTCGTGTGGGGCGTTGTTCGCGCGGCCGCACGCGCAGGCCGAAGGCGACGTTCTCGAAGGTGGTCATGTGCCGGAAGAGGGCGTAATGCTGAAACACAAATCCCACTTGTCGCTCGCGCAGGCCGCGTTCGGTCGTCTCGACGCCATCGAACAACACATGTCCGCTATCCGGCGTTTCGAGTCCGGCGATGATCCGCAAGAGCGTCGTCTTGCCCGATCCGGATGGTCCCAGCAATGCGGTTAGATCGCCGGAGGCCATCTGCAGCGATACTCCGCGCAACGCGGTGAAGTCGTGGAAATTTTTGGTGATGTCGCGGACTTCGATGTTCATGCGGGGATCTTTCCCTGGCTAGCCATCCGTTCCGCCTCGGCCAGCGTTTGGCGCACGCGCCATTCGACGATTTTCTTCAACGCCAGCGTCGCCAGCGCCAGCATCGCCAACAGCGACGCCACGGCAAACGCGCCCGCGAAATTGTAGTCATTATAGAGAATCTCGACGTGCAACGGCATCGTGTTGGTTCTGCCGCGAATGTGGCCCGATACGACTGACACCGCGCCGAATTCTCCCATGGCGCGGGCGTTGCATAGGATCACGCCGTAGAGCAAACCCCATTTGATGTTGGGTATCGTGACGCGCCAAAAGGTTTGCCAGCCGTTTGCGCCAAGCGACAGCGCCGCCTCTTCTTCCTCGCTTCCTTGGCTTTGCATCAACGGAATCAGTTCGCGCGCGACGAACGGGGCGGTGATGAACGTCGTGGCAAGGATAATGCCCGGCACGGCGAAAATGATTTTGATGTCGTGCGCGGAGAGCCACGGCCCGAACGCGCCTTGGGCGCCGAACAGCAGCACGAAGATAAGACCCGAAATGACTGGCGACACGGTGAAGGGCAGGTCGATCAGGGTGATGAGGATGTTTTTTCCCCGGAATTCGAATTTGGTGATGGCCCACGCCGCCGCGATGCCAAAGACGACGTTCATCGGCACCGAGACAAGCGCAGTGACGAGCGTCAGACAGATGGCGTGTCGGGCGTCCGGATCGACGATGGCGGCCCAATAGACGTGGATGCCTTTTGAGAAGGCCTGGGCGAATACGACCGCCAGGGGCACCACGAGAAACAAGCCCAGGAACGTGAGGGAGACGCCCAGCAACACGAACCGAACGGCCGGCGGCTCAAGCCGGGTCTGTTCTGCGGAGGATGTTTGTCCGGAAGGCGTCATGTCGCGCGGCTCCTTCGGCTCCACCATTGCAACAGATTCACGAACAACAGCAGCGCGAACGAGACGAGCAGGAGGGTCACGGCGATTGCCGTGGCGCCGGCGTAGTCGTATTCCTCGAGTTTCGTCATGATCAACAAGGGCGCGATTTCGGTTTTCATGGGCATGTTGCCGGAGATGAACACGACGGATCCGTATTCGCCCAACGCGCGCGCAAAGGCCAGGCTGAAGCCTGTCAACAGCGCGGGAAGCAACCCCGGAAAGATCACCTTGACGAAGGTCTGCCAGCGTGTCGCGCCCAACGTCGCCGCCGCTTCTTCAACCTCTGCGTCGAGGTCTTCGATCACGGGTTCGAGCGTGCGCACGACAAACGGCAAGCCGATGAAGGTTAGGGCGACAATTACGCCTAGTGGGGTGAAGGCGACTTTGACGCCCAACGGTTCCAGAAAACGGCCGATCCAGCCGTTCGACGAATACACCGCCGTTAAGGCGATGCCCGCCACGGCCGTCGGCAATGCGAAGGGGAGATCGACCATCGCGTCGACCAAATCGCGCCCCCAGAACCGGTGCCGCACCAGCACCCAGGCGACCAGCAGGCCGAAAACGGCGTTGATCGATGCGCCTGCAAACGATGCTCCGAAGGTGAGCTTGTACGAGGCGATGGCGCGCGGCCCAGTCACGGTATGCACGAAGTCGGCCCACGTCATCGAGAACGTCCGGACAAACAACATTGACAACGGAATAAGCACTAAAAGGCACAGGTACGTCAGGCTGAAACCCAACGTCAACCCAAACCCTGGAATAATGCTCCGTTCGCGCAGTCGCATGCGTCTCCTCGGGGATTTGGCGGCCGGGGAAACCTCTTTCCCAAGCGGTTGCCCCGGCATCTTTTTTTACTTATTTACCCGGCGCATAGATTTGGTCGAATACGCCGCCGTCATTAAAATGTTTTTCCTGGGCGGATTTCCAGCCGCCGAAGTCGTTGTCGATGGTGAGTAAGGTGATTTTCGGAAATTGTGCTGCGTACTTCTTCGCGACGGCTTCGTTGCTGGGTCGGTAGTAGTGTTTCGCTTCGATCTCTTGGGCGGCGTCGCTGTAGAGAAAATCGAGATAGGCCTTGGCCACATCGGTCGTGCCATTTTTGGCGGCATTCTTGTCGACCAACGCTACAGGGGGTTCGGCCAGGATCGAGATTGACGGCGCGACAATTTCAAATTTCCCCTTGCCCAATTCGTTGATTGCCAACAGCGCTTCGTTTTCCCATGCGAGCAGCACGTCCCCGATCCCCCGCTCGACAAACGTCGTCGTCGATCCGCGCGCTCCCGTGTCGAGCACCGGAACATTTCTGAACAACGCCGCGATGAACTCCTTGGCTTTTGCCTCGTCGTTGTCTTTTTTCAAGGCATATCCCCATGCCGCGAGATAATTCCACCGCGCGCCACCCGAGGTCTTGGGATTGGGC
>JAKJDA010000150.1 GCA_022706165.1 Candidatus Hydrogenedentota bacterium
GGCGTGCACATCAGCGCCGATCAGGATTTGTGCGTCATGGTGAACGGGCTGCATCACCTCCACATTCAGGCAATCGCGCCCGGCCTGCAGCCGGAAGAAATCTGGAAACGCCTGAACCTGGCAGACGACCAACTGGCGCGCCGCCTCGACTATACGTTCGATTCCAACCTGGGATATCTCGGACCGGAGCTCGCGCGTCTCGGCACGGGCCTGCGGCTCAGCGTTTTGGTCCATCTGCCCGCGCTCGCGCTTGCCAACACAATCCGTTCCTTGACCCAATCGTTGCGCGACCAGTGGCACCTCCTCGAGGGAGCCTTTGGGGGAACACACGAAGCCCGAGGCGATCTGTATTGGCTGTCCAACCAATCCACCTTGGGCCGATCCGAGGACGAGATTGTGTTTCACTTGGGCCACTTCGCCGGGATGATTCTTTCCCAGGAGCAAAGCGCGCGCGCCGTTCTTCAGGGCGAATCGCCGCGCAGTCTGGAAGATCGCGTGGGACGCGCGTGGGGCATGGCCCGCGGCGCCCGGTTGCTCGACTTCGACGAAGCGCTCGCCTTGCTGTCGTCGTTGCGGCTGGGACACGCCCTCGGCATGCTTGAGGGGTGCGCCGTGCACCAGTTCAACGATCTCCTCCTCTCCGCGCAACGCGCCCACATCGAGTCTCGCAGGGGACACGATTGCGACGAGCTTGCCCTTGGCGCCGAACGCGCCGATCTTTTCCAAAGCCTGTTTGCCGCGCACGGCTAACCCGGATTTTTGCGAACGCCTTGTCCCGAATTCACGAGGTCTGCGCGAGCAAAGGGACTGTTTTCGCCTCGGTCGATGCCACGGCATGGGACATTTACGGAGCGGCCATGAAACACGTAATCATCGTAGGCGGCGGCGCGGCGGGCATGACGGCGGCAATCATGGCCGCGCGCCATGGGGCGCGGGTCACCGTGATCGAACGCATGCAGCGCGTGGGCAAGAAGCTTCTCGCAACCGGAAACGGACGCTGCAACCTAAGCAACCGGCGCCTGGACGCGTCGCGGTATCATGGTCGGCGGCCTGGATTCGTCGCGGGCGTCTTCGCCCGGTTTGGCCTGGAAGACACCCTTGATTTCTTCGGCGCGCTCGGCGTGGAGTTCATGGAAGAAAACGAGGGCCGGCTGTTCCCCGTCAGTCAGCAGGCCTCGAGCGTGTTGGATGTGCTGCGGTATGAGATGACCCGGTTGGGCGTGGCCGAAGTCTGCGACACAATTGTCCAAACGGTCACATCCAAGCACGGCAAGCTCCGGTGCGTCTGTGGCAACGAGCAAACCTTCGAAGGCGACCGCGTGATCGTGTGCGCCGGCGGCAAGTCCTCCCCGAATCTCGGCTCCAACGGCGGCGGCTATAAGATTGCCCAGGCCTTGGGTCACGCCATCGTCGAGCCCTTTCCCGCGCTGGTCCAACTCAAGCTCGACGCGCCCTGGCTCAAGCGCATCGCCGGCATCAGCGTTCCCGGCAGCGCGCACGCCTGGATCGATGACAATCTTCGGCGCACGGAAACCGGTGAAATTCTCTTCACGGAATACGGCGTCTCCGGCACGGCCATCCTGTCGCTAAGCCGGACCATATCCGAATCCATGCTGCAGGGCCGATCCGCGCAGGTGCGGATCGATCTGTTCCCGGCGTTGACTCCTGGCGAGCTGACGGCGCTCCTCCAGCGGCGTTGCGCCCACGCGCCCTTCAAGCCCATTGACTTCAGTTTTGTGGGCTTGCTCCACAAGCGTCTCATTCAGGCGGCGTTGCAGTCCGCCGGCATTCAGGACGTGCAGCGGCCATGCGGCGAACTTTCGAGCGACGAGATCGCCCGCATCGCGGCGACGTTGAAGGCATGGACGTTTCCCGCCACCGGGACGCAATCCTGGATGTTCTCCCAGGTCACTGCGGGCGGCGTGGATGTGGACGAACTCGACCCCGCCACGCTCCAATCCCGCCTCGCGCCCGGCGTCTATTTCGCCGGCGAGGTGATCGACATCGATGGCGATTCTGGCGGCTACAATTTGCAATGGGCGTGGTCTTCCGGCGCGGTGGCCGGCATTTGCGCGGCATCGTGACGCTGCCGGCATTTTCGCGCCGCGATCCTTCCCGAATCCCCCGATTCGCAAGGCCCAAAATATTGGCGTCACGAGATGGACGGGGCCGCCTTGCGGCTTGTGGAAAACGTGTGGATTGTTTGTCAATACCCAAAATTAATACTGGACCGCGTTTTAGAAATCGCATATTCAATATTTTATATACTTATTCATAACTTCTTTTTTTGAAACGAGTTACAGTCATATGCCCATCCACAAGACGCCTCATTTGCATCGATATGTGTTTTGCGGCAAGTTAGGGATTTCCTAGAATGCCCTGTGGAAAACTTGCGATCCGGGGCTGCGGCTGACACCGCAATATATTGTGTCGGTCAGAAAAGCGACCGGAAACGGGCCGTTGTCAAGGCTGGGCGCTGCGGTTGTCGTATGGGTCGCTTGGCCTTTCGGGGCCGCCGCCCGCAAGCCGGCGCAGGTTCCAGAGTTTTGCGTATTTGGTGAAGACGGAAAAGGCGCCGAGGCCGCATAGAACCGCTCCGTGGTAGCCGTCGCGGAATCCCTGCTTGAGCAAATACATTTTGAGAAAGCGGCTGAACGGGCGCGCCGTGACGTCGAACAACGTGGCGCGCTTTCCCGATTCGAACAGGTCTTGGGCTCCCCACGACGTGAAGCGCTGAAAGGTAGCGAAGTATTCCTCGAAATTGCGCTTGTCGTCGTGGTACATCACTTGGTCGATCCGGCCGATCGTTCCTTCCACGGCCACGCGCGAGTGAACGCGTCGCGCGAGGTATCGGCCTTTGGCCGTGCGAAAGAGCCGCAGATTGTAGTCGCGCTGCCACCCGCAATATCCGATGAGTTTTCCGAAGAAATACGATCGGCGCCGGATGAGGTATCCGTCGCAACTGGCCGGGTCGTGGATGATGGTCCGGATGCGGGCGGCCAGCTCGTCGGACACCCATTCGTCGGCGTCTAGGACGAGGGTCCATTCGGTGTCGATTTGCGGGATCGCCCAATTGCGTTGGGCGGCGGCGTTGCAATATTCGTGAACGACGACATGCGAGGAGTGCCGGCGCGCGATCGCATCCGATCCGTCGGTCGTGTTCGGGTCGACCACGCAGAAGAGGTCGTCCGCCCACGCTACGCTCGCGAGGCAGCGATCAATTCGGTCGCACGCATTGGGCACCAACGTCAGGACGGTGATTGCGCTCATCTTCGCGCGTTCCTTGCGGATCATGCCGCTCGTCGAGGCGGCGCGGCGTCATTCATGGCCGCGCGAACGCAACAACTTGTACTCGATGCTGTCCACGAGGGCCTTGTACGAGGCCGAAATGATGTTTTCCGACACGCCGACGGTGTCCCAGGAGCATTCATTGTCCGACGATTCGATCAGCACGCGCGTCTTGGCGCGGGTGGCGGCCTGCGTGTCGAGAATGCGCACTTTGTAGTCTTCGAGGCGGATATCGGCCAGTTCGGGATAGGTCGGTTGAAGGGCCTTGCGCAACGCATTGTTCAGGGCGTCGACGGGGCCGTTGCCTTCCGCTGCGGTATGCATGATGGAGCCGTCGGGCAGCCCGATCTTGACGGTCGCCTCGCAGGTGGAGAGTTCGCCGGGATCGCGGCGATCGACGCTGACGCGAAATCCGTGCAGATGGAAAAACGTGCGGTAACGGCCCGTTCCCTGGAGCACGAGCAGTTCGAGGGATGCGTCGGCTCCCTCGAACTCGTAGCCCTCGTTTTCGAGGTCTTTGACGCGCTGCAGAATGTGCTTGGTTTCCGGCAGATCGCGATCGAGAACGATCCCCAGGTCCGCCGCTTTTTGGAGCAAACTGGAACGGCCCGACATCTCGCTGACGCTGATGTGGGTCCGATTTCCGACCCATTCCGGAACGATGTGCTCGTAACTGTATTTGACCTTGCCCACGGCGTCCGCGTGCATGCCTCCTTTGTGCGTGAAGGCGTCGCGTCCGACAAAGGGATCGGAATCGCGCGGGGCGGTGTTGGCCAATTCGGCGACCAGATGCGACAGGTGCGTGAGGCGCGCGAGTTGTTCGGAGGTTACGACCTCGACGCCCATCTTGAGTTGCAGGTTGGGGATGACCGAGATCAGGTTGGCATTGCCGGTGCGTTCGCCGTATCCGTTGATGGTGCCCTGAACGTGGGACGCGCCTTCGTGCACCGCGCTGAGGGTGTTGGCGACCGCGCAACCGCTGTCGTTGTGCACATGGATGCCGACGGCGGCCTCTGGAATGCGTTCCCGGACCGTGCGGACGATGCGGGCAATCTCCCACGGCAGGCGTCCGCCGTTGGTGTCGCACAGGCAGAGCACTTCCGCGCCCGAGCGCCAGCCGCGTTCCAGGGCGGTCAAGGCGTATTCCGCGTCTTCCAGGAATCCATCAAAAAAATGCTCGGCGTCGAGAAACACGCGGCGTCCCTGCGATACGAGATAGGCGACGGACTCGTCGATGAGTTTCAGGTTTTCGTCCAGGGTGACGCGGAGGATTTCCTTGGCGTGCAGCGGAGAGGATTTCGCGAAGATCGTGACGATTTCGGTGTCGGCGGCGAGCAGCGCCTTGGTGTTGGGGTCGTCCTCGACGGCGCAGCGCGGATGGCGCGTGCTGCCGAACGCCGCCATTTTGGCGGTGCGCAGATTCAAGTCTTTCGCGCGCGCGAACAGTTCCGCGGCTTTCGGATTCGAGCCGGGCTGTCCGCCTTCGACATACTGCACGCCCAAGGCGTCGAGTTCGCGGACAATCCGAAGCTGATCGTCGGCGCTGAACTTGATGCGCGGACCCTGGGCGCCGTCGCGTAGGGTAGTGTCGTAGAGTTCCACTTTTCTAGTCACGATGAATCCTTTCCCGCCGGATTTCCCCGGACGTCAGCCCGCGTAGGCAGCCAACGCCTCCGGCGTGATGGTTTCGAGGCGAAGGAAGGCCGGCGTCAACCGGTGCCCTTCTCCAAGATACGCCTTCATGTGCCGCGCCTGTTCTTCGGAATAGCGCGTCGCAGCCCCCGGCATCACCCCGGCCCCGCACATAACGAAAGGAACCGGGCCGCCGGCGTGCGTCTTGGTGGCAATGGCCGTGATATGGTCGGGCGCAACGAGCAGGCGAGCGTCGCGGCGCGCCAGCGTATAGTCGAGGCACGGCGCAACGACTTTTCCGTCAAAATCCTCGATCGCCTGAATCTTGAGGTCGATCCGGCCTTCGTGGGCGGTTTCGTCCGGAGCCTCGACGTGAACAAAGACGAAATCGGCGTCTTCCAACGAATCCAGCGCGGCGGCGACTTTGCCGGCGTAGTTGGTGTCGAGATATCCGGTGGCCCCGGGGACCCGGATGACGCGCAACCCCGCGCAGACGCCGATGCCGCGCACCAGGTCGACGGCGGAAATGACCGATCCGGAAAGGCCAAAACGCTTCGGGTAGGTTTCCATGCGTGGCGCGCAGCCTTGTCCCCATAGCCAGATCGCGGTGGCGGCGGGTTTTCCTGCGGCGGCGCGCGCTGCATTGGCGGGATGCGCCGCAAGCGCGGGACGACACCGATCGGCGATCTCGGCAAGCCATTCGGCGCCGGGGCCCTGGGGCAGGTGTGGCGCATACGGCTGCCCCGTGATATTATGGGGCGGCGTGCACGAAGCCCGGGCGAGATCGGCGATCAGCGCCTCGCCGGTCAAAATGGCCAGGTGGCGGTAGCTGACTCCGGCGTGAAAACGAATGGGCAGGCCGTCCACGGCGGCGTTCAAACTCGGAATGATCGTGGCGGCTTCTTCGGAGGTGATGTGCCCGGAGGTAAAACTCTCCATGACCCCGTCCCGCAGCGTCACCAGGTTGCAACGAAACGCAATCTGATCGGGATCGAGCGCGATCCCCATGCTGGCAGCTTCCAGCGGGGCGCGACCGGTGAACGTCTGATGGGGATCATAGCCGAAAAGCGAAAGGTTGCCGATGTCGCTGCCGGGGGGAAGGTCTTCCGGAATCGGGCAAAATTGCCCGACAAGGCCTTTGCGGGCAGCTTCGTCCATGGCAGGCGTGGAGGCGGCGTCGAGCGGCGTGCGATCGCCCAGTTCGGCCAGTGGATAATCGGCCATCCCGTCGCCTATGAGGACGAGGTATTTCATGGGTGACTCCGAAGGGGATACTCGCCCGGAAAACGGACAAACCGTCTTCCAGGCATTTCTATCGAATGCGAAAAACGATACCATAGGGCATGCGACAAGTCAAGAAAGGCCTGTGTTGGCAAGGGGTGGCAAGGCCTTAGGAGTCCTGGCGGCGTCGACCGAGGTGCCATGGGTAAAATAGACCCGCAAACATAAATATGAATACAGATAAAAACAATTTTTTCTCTAACTCTTCCCTGCTTACGGGTGGCATCGTGCTCAACGAGGAAACTCGCGAAAGACTCCGGGCGCATTGCGCCTTGATTCGGGAGTGGAATGAATACGCCGGCCTGGTTTCGCGCAGCGAGGTGGAAGCGTTGGAGGCCAATCATGTGGTGGACTCGTTGAGCTTGGCGCCGATTGTCAGTCGGTTGACCGAGGGCCGGGGAGAGTTGTTGGACATTGGAAGCGGCGGTGGATTTCCTGCGTTGCCTCTGAAGATACTCTTTCCCATGCTTCAGGTGGTCCTGGTGGAGCGGAGCGAGCGGAAGGTTGGTTTCTTGCGCGGCGCCGTGGGGTCGTTGGCGCTGGAGGGAGTCGAGATTGTGCGTGGGGAGTTTCCGGCGGCTGTGGCCGATCGGTCACCCCGGCTTATCACGGCGCGTGCCGTGGAGAGGCCCGAGCAGGTATACAAAAGGGTGATCGCCTTTTTGCCGGAGGGTTCCAGTTTTTTGTGTCAGTCAGGCGTTTCGATACGGTTTTCGCGATCGTTCCACGTGGAACATGTTCGGGATGTGTGGTCAGAGCAGGGGTGGCGCCGGGGCGACTTGGACATTATTACCCGTGTGGGCGAAGCCTGATCGGGCCGCGACATCGTTCCACGTGGAACAGGGAATGGGATTCACATGGCATCCATGGACATCGGCGCTCTTCTTGCCCAGGATTCCCAGCGTTTCTTCCTTATTGAGTTGGCGGGACTATTCTGGCTGGCGGCAGAGGGCGCTATCCTGGCCGTTGTCTTG
>JAKJDA010000151.1 GCA_022706165.1 Candidatus Hydrogenedentota bacterium
ATGCTTTCGTATATGTCGATGGCGGAAACGAGGTCGTTGGTCTTTTCCTGAATCATGGCCAGGGCTTCGTATCCGAGGGGATTTTGCTTGTCGATGGAGATGGCCTTGCGGAAGGAGGCCTCGGCGCTTTCGTAGAGGTCCTGGTTGCGATACAGCCACCCCAGGACGATCCAGAGGCTGGCGTCGTCTGGGGAGAGCACGACGGCGCGTTCGCACGCTTGCAGGGCCTGGGCGAGGTCCTTGGTGCGCAGATAGGCTTGGACGAGCTCGATGGCCAGCGGGGCATTGTCGGGCAGGGCGGCGGCGGCGGCTTGCAGGCCGACGGCGGCCTCTTCGAAACGTCCGTTGCGCTTGTCGATCGTCGCCGCGAGATAATGCGTTATCGCTTCGGCCATGGATGTGGCAGTTTTTTCGCGCTTGACGACGCGCGCGCCCTCGTCGTCCACGATCCGCGCATGGGTTGTGGCGCACCCGGCCAGAAGAAGGAAGAGGCCGCCGGATAGAAGGATGGCCGCAGATCGCCGCAACGCCTTTGCGCTTCGCCGCGCAAGGAGGGCAACAGCCCGAGGGCGTTGGTCATGGCAGACGATCGTGTTCACGTGAAGGCGCTCCGGTTCCGGCTGTTGGGCGTTGCCGCCGCTCTATCGGGCGGAAGGAGGAAACAGTACACCGGTTTCGGCCCATTCCGCAACTGGGGCGAAGCTCTTGCGATGCGCCGGACAGGGGCCGTGCGTCTTGATCGCGTCGAGGTGCGCTTGCGTGCCGTAGCCTTTGTGTTGGGCAAAGCCGTAGCGCGGATACGCCCGGTCGAGTTCGATCATGATGCGATCGCGGATGACTTTGGCGATGATGCTGGCCGCGGCGATGGATTGCGACAGGCAATCGCCTTTCACAATGCGCTTGTGCGGCCAGCGGCAGCCGGGTATGGCGAATCCGTCCACGAGCAGGAAGTCCGGCGACGGATCGATCTTCGCCGCGGCTTGCGCCATGCAGGAATAGTTCGCGGCTTGAATGCCTTGGAGATCGATGATTTCCGGCGCGAGCATGGCCACGCCGATCGCGTGTCGACCGTCGTGCAACTCGGCGAAGAGCAGTTCGCGTTGCTCGGAGGTCAACTGCTTCGAGTCGTTCAGCCCCGGGACGGGTTCCGCCAATACGACCGCAGCCCCGACGATGGGGCCTGCCAAGGGGCCGCGTCCGGCCTCGTCGACGCCCGCAATGCGCTTGAATCCGGCGGCATGGGCCTCGCGCTCGAATTGCATCATGGCGTCGGCGCGGGCGACCAGTGCGGCGTTCCGCGTCGCCCGGCGCACGCAGCGTGCATATAACGCGCGCGCCGACGTCCGGGGATCGCGCTGCAACGACGCGAGGAATCCGTTGTCATACGGCGGGCCTGCGGCGGCCATGGCGCGGAGCGAATCCAAAGATGGCAGGGCGTGCATAGCGGTCTCCAGGGAGATAAAGGGGTCTGGGGAAACGTTTCCTGCAAGAAGGGCTTCCCCACATCCCTCCCAAGAACTTTTGGGTGCGCTTCGCGCGTAGGATGCGCCACGCTCAAACGTTTCTGGAAGGGGTTCGGGGAAACCTCGTTTCGACGAGGTTTCCCCGATAGACATTCAAGCTTACTGCTGCACTTTTTTTACCGTCGAACGTTCCTTGGCCTTCACGCGGGCGGCCTTGCCGGAACGTTCGCGCAGATAGTAGAGTTTGGCGCGACGCACGCTGCCTTCGCGGGTGACTTGCACCTTCTCGACGCGCGGCGAGTGCAGCGGAAACACGCGTTCGACGCCTTCGCCGAAGGCCACGCGACGCACGGTGAAGTTCGCTTCCGGGCCTTCGTCGCCTTTGCGTCCGATCACGACGCCTTCGTATACCTGGATGCGTTCCTTTTCGCCTTCCACGATGCGAAAGTGGACGCGGACGGTGTCGCCGATCCGGAACTTCGGAATCTTGTCGCCTGTCTTCTTCTGTGACTGTTTGAATTCATCTAGTAGGTTCACGGCTTATTCTCCCTTCACGGCCTTTTCGTCTCGCTCGATCGCTTCGAGTAGTTTCCGGTCGCTTTCCCTCACCTTCGCCAACAAATCCGGCCGGCGCGCGCGCGTGGCGCGCAGGGCCTCACGCCGTCGCCAGCGCGCTATCTCGGCGTGGTTGCCGTTGCGCAAGACCTCCGGCACTTCCACGCCACGAAACTCGGCCGGCCGCGTGTACTGCGGCGGACCCAGGATACCGTCGTAAAACGAATCCGTTTCGACGGACTCCCACTTGCCCACGACGCCGGGGATCATCCGGCTGAGGGCCTCAATCAACACCAACGCGGGCAGCTCGCCGCCGCTCAGCACGTAATCGCCGATCGATAGCTCGTCCGTGCACAGCGCCTGGCTGACGCGCTCGTCGACGCCTTCATACCGCGCGCAGACGAGCACGAGGTCCGGCGCTTGCGCCAGCTCGCGCACGATTGTCTGGTCGAGCCGGCGTCCGCGCGGCGACATCAAAATCACCCGTTCCAGCGAGTTGCGCCCGCGCAGGCTCTCGACCGCCTCGAACAGCGGCTCGCATTTCATCACCATGCCCGCGCCGCCGCCGAAGGGCGCGTCGTCCACGGTGCGATGCCGGTCCTTCGTAAAATCCCGAATCTGCGTCACCGCCACATCGAGAACGCCCTGGGCCATGGCGTTGCCCAGCAGACTCACCGACAGCGGCTTCTCGAACAACTCCGGAAAAAGCGTCAGGACATCTATTCTCATATCCGTCCGCCCTCGGGGCTGTCACGCCTCCTGACGGAAAGGGTCCATGTCGAACACGATCACCGCGCCGCGTTCCATATCGACCCTCTCGATCGTCGTCCTCGACACCGGCAGCAGCGCCGTGCCGCCGCCGTCTTCTTCTATCTCGATCACGCTGTTGCCTCGGGAAAAATACGTGGCCGTCACGCGGCCCAGCCGTTTTCCCGAGACATCCATCACGTCGAAATCCTGCATCGCGGGCGCCGGCGGCAGTGCAGCCTCGGGCGCCTTCATATCGGCCTGCGCGATGACAACGTCCGCGCCGCGCAACGCCGCCACGGCGTCCGCCGACACGCCCGATCCGAGCGTGACCACCGCGTACCTCGTTTGCACTTCAACTGTGACTACGCCGTGGAGCGCCGGCTCCTGGCCGCCTCGCCGAAACCCGATCTGCCTGATCGCCGCGAACTGGGTCTCAAGCCCCGGCAACGGTTCGATCCGCAATTGCCGATGGCCGGGACGCACCGTGCGCACGCGCCCGATAGCCACCCATGCACCGGACATGCGCCGCAGCCGTTATTCGACGATCTGGAGGGATACCCGGGCGTCCGTCTTGATGGCCGCCGATCCCACCACGGTCCGCAGGGCCTTCGCGGTGCGGCCATTCCGGCCAATCACCCGGCCCATGTCCTCGGGGTTCACGCGCAGTTCGAGGCATTGACCTTCTTCGCCGTCGATGATGCGGATCTGCACGTCCTCGGGATGCTCCACCAGCTTCTTCGCGATCAATTCCACCAGGTCTTTCACGTTACGCTTCCGGCGTCGCGGCGCTCACGGCGCGCTGTGCATGCTGCGCCAGAATGCCTTTTTGCGACAACACGCTGCGGACCGTGTCCGACAGGCGCGCGCCTTTCGACAACCAGCCCAGGGCCTTGTCCGAGTCGATTTCGACCAGGGGCTCTGGGGCGGCGCAGGGTTGGTACACGCCGATCTCGTCGATGACGCGGCCCCGCGTGCGGTTGCGCGAGTCCATTACGACTACGCGGTAGTAGGGCGCATGCGACCGACCGCCCCGCTTCAGACGAATTACTGTTGCCATGGGTCTCCTCTCTTCGCGAAACGTCTCACTCATTCGCACATGTAGCGCCCGGTCTCTGCCCGGGCGTCTTCACGCTTTCGCACATGCCGCCCGGCGCAGTGACCGGGCGCTACAAAACCTTCAATGCCTATCTTCCCATGAACGGCGGCATCGGGCCGCGCATTTTCATGCCTTTTCCTTTGGAACCCTTCATCATTTGCTGAATCATCTTTTTGCTCTGCTCGAAATCCTTGAGCAGGCGATTCACGCTCGGCACGTCCGTGCCGCTGCCTTCGGCGATGCGGCGGCGGCGGCTTCCGTTCAGAATGTTCGGATTTCGGCGCTCCTTGATCGTCATCGAGCGAATGATCGCCTCGGTGTATTTCAATTCGTCTTCGTCAAAATCCATGTCCGGGCCCATCAATTTGTTCATGCCCGGTATTTTCTTCATCAGGTCGCCAAACGACCCCATCTTGCGAACCTGTTGCATCTGATCGAGGAAGTCCTCCAAGTCCCACGAGGCCTTGCGGGCCTTTTCCTGGAACTTGATGGCCTTTTCCTTGTCGACGACTTCCTGGGCCTTCTCGACCAACGACACGATGTCGCCCATGCCGAGAATCTGGTCGGCCATCCGGCGCGGGTGGAACGCGTCGAGCGCGTCCAGTTTCTCGCCCGTGCCGACAAACTTGATCGGGCAGCCCGTCACGGAGATTAGACTAATCGCCGCGCCGCCGCGCGCATCGCCGTCCATCTGCGTCAAAATCACGCCCGACAACGGCAAGGCGGCATGGAACTGCTTGGCCGAGTTCACCGCGTCCTGACCGGTCATCGCGTTCGCCACGAACAGGATTTCATGCGGCGACACCGTCGCGTGGATGCGCCGGACTTCGCCCATCATCTGTTCGTCGACGTGCAACCGGCCCGCCGTGTCCAGGAGGATGACGTCGCAATTGCGCATCTGCGCCTCGCCGCGCGCCATCACGCACGTGTCCACCGGGTCGGCCTTTTCGCCCAGGCTGAACATCTCGACGCCCGCCTGCTGCGCCACCACTTCCAGCTGCTTGATGGCTGCCGGGCGGTAGACATCTGCGCCAACCAGCAAGGGACGATGCCCCTTTTTCTTCAAATGTGCCGCCAGTTTGCCGGCGGAAGTCGTTTTGCCTTGGCCCTGCAATCCGACCATCATGATGATCGTCGGGGGCGTCTTGGCCATGACCAAGGGGGCGTTCTCTTGCCCCATCAGCTTGACCAATTCGTCGTAAACGATCTTGACGATCAACTGGCCCGGCGACACGCTATCGATGACGTGTTGCCCGACGGCGGCTTCCTGGACATCCTGGACGAACTGCTTGACGACCTTGTAGTTGACGTCGGCTTCGAGCAGCGCCACCCGGATTTCCTGGAGGCTCTCCTTCATATTCTTTTCGGTCAGGACGCCCTGACCCCGAATATTCTTGAAGACGCGGTCCAGCTTTTTGCTAAGAGATTCGAACATAACTCACCGTTTACAAGGCGCTCCATCCATCCGGATGCGCCCTGCACACGGACATTCCTCGCCCTCTTCTGGGCACAATTCACCTATTCCGCCGAAAAAAGCGTCCGGCATCTTAGCACACGCGCGTTGCCGGGTGCAACCGTCCAACGCGCGCCGCAATCGCCTGGGCAAGAGACCGGCATGCGTCACTCGAACGTGAAGGTCCAGCGGATTTGGAGGTTTTTGTCGCGATACATGTCGGGCGTCGCGAAGGGAAACGCCGAAAAGGGCCCGGCTTGCTGAATGGCCTGCTTGCACAAGGGGGCAAACGATACCGATCCGCCGGGCTCGATGATCTCGATGCGCAGGATTTGCCCGTTGGGCGCGATGACGCAGTCCAGGACGGCCTCCGTTTTTCCGGCGCCCAGGTAGCGCGTTTGCAGCAGCAAGCGCCACTCCCGCTCGACGTGGCGGCGCACTTCCCGAAGATACGGCGCTAGTTGGTCGCGCATTGCCTCGAACCCGAGAAAACCCACGGTGGCAACGCCGCTTTTTCCGCGGGACTGCGCGGGCGTTGGGGGCGGTTCCTGTGCGGGAGAGAGGGGAGCGACCGGAGCGACCGGAGAAGAATCGGCGCGGTCTTCTTGCGGCGGTTCGGGCGTGACGGCGGGCGAGGGCTCTGTTTCCGGGGGCTTTTCCTCGGCTTGCCGGAGGAGGGAGGCCCGCAGCGAAGCGGACTGTGGCGCGGGTTCCGGCTTCGGCGCGGGCGCTTGCGTGGGGGCATTGCCCGGCTGATCGAAGCGCGAAGGCTGGGATGTGTCCAGTCCTGGCTGCGTATCTTCGCCCGGGACGGGATTCGCTGCGTTTGAGTCGCGCTCGGCGATCCGGTCGGTTTTTTCGACGGGTCGTTCGGCGGGCGCGGACGCCTCTACGAAACTTTTTTGTTGGGGCTGCGGTTGCGGGTTGAGCAGCACGATGAAGGGAGGCTTGTACGCCAACGACGGCACGGGCGCCGTGGCCATGTGCCATGCCAGCGCCAACAGCAGCGCGACATGGAGCCCTGCCGAACCGGCGATGGCCCGGGAAACGCGCTTTGGGTTGTTCGTCCGATAATCCATGCTGCGCCCGCGCCGATGTGGCCGCTCCAACAAACCGAAAACCAGCCCGGCGAGATCGACGCTCACGACTCCCTGCCCAGGAACATCCCGCCTGCGTGTCAGATTTCCCGAATTTTCGGGAAATAGAGCCACAAGTGGCCGAGGTTGTCGTCTTCGCCGAAATATATCTGGCCGTCGCGTCCGGTGATGGCGTCGGCGAAGGTATAGCCGTAGCGACGGCGTTCGATGACGGACAGCGCCACGCCGATCTCGGTCACTTCCTTTTTCACCGGGTCGTAGCCGAACATCCGAGCCATTTCCGTTCCGCAGAACCCAAACATGCGACCGTCAAAGGTAACGGCCATCGGGCCGACCGGCGTCAACGGGGCCTTGCCGAGTGGTTCGCTGAAGCCATTTTTCTCGCTGAAGCGGAACAACACACCGTCGTTGTCGGCGGTGTAGAGAACGCCCTCGCGGCTGCCGCGCGACCACATCAACGGCGCGCCCCATTTCCCAGCCGGCAAGGCGACGGCGTGGCGTTGTATCTGGCCGCTCGCGATGTCATAGCGCCAGAGATGCGTCGCGCCGTCGAGCCCGTATACGCCGCCTCCACTCACGCCGAGCCGTCCCGCGCCGGTGACTTCGCCGACGATCTGCGGCTTGCCGGATTCGGTGTTGACCGTGAACAGGTGGCGCGAGGTAGCGCCGATCACGGTGTCCTTGATGGCGACCGCGTGGACCATCGGTTCGCCCGCC
>JAKJDA010000152.1 GCA_022706165.1 Candidatus Hydrogenedentota bacterium
CGGCCACTGCGCTGATCGTCACGAAC
This sequence comes from Candidatus Hydrogenedentota bacterium, assembly GCA_022706165.1. Lineage (GTDB taxonomy): Bacteria > Hydrogenedentota > Hydrogenedentia > Hydrogenedentales > SLHB01 > JAKJDA01. Next base: position 27 of record JAKJDA010000152.1, read on the forward strand.
TACAGCGTCGACGAGGGAGTGGGCAACCCGATCGCCGTATCCCTCAAGCGAGACGACACGCGCGTCCTGTTGGAATTCGCGTCGCGGCTGAGTTCGGGCATCCTCTATACGGTAACCGTGAGCGGCCTGCGCGACGCCCTCCTGAATCCCGTGATGCCCGCCCCCGAAACGGCACAAGCGCACTACCAAACCCCGCCGATCTCGATCACGGAAATCATGTACAACTGCCGAGGGGCGAACGATATCGAATGGATAGAACTGCTCAACACGACCAACAGCCCTATCGACGCGTCCGGCTGGTACATTTCCGATGACGATGTATATCCCGCAACGGGAGAGGGCCAAGCGGTATTGCCCGCTTCGACCGTCATCCAACCCGGCGAACGCGTCATCGTGAACCTATGGAACTCCCCCGATTTCGCCCTGTGGCAAATGCCCGAAAGCGTGCGCGTCATCAACGCCCTGTGCACGGATCCCGGAAGCCTGAACAATGGCGGCGACAATATCGCGCTATACAACGCCGCGTCCGGCGGAATCCTCATCGATGGATCGCTGACCGTGGAGTACCCCGACAAGGCATCGGCCGGCTATTCCCTGGAAAAAGTCGACGAACGATTCCCGTGGGGTTCGGCAGAATCAAACCGCTACAACTTCGAAGAAGCCCAAGTCGCGATTGGCTTTCCGACAGGCCCCAGCACCCTAGGCGGACCGCTGTGCGATTTCGCTTCGCCGGGACGCGCCAACGGCACGCTGCTGGCCGATACGACGCCTCCCGAAACGCCAACCATCACGACAAACGGCGGAAGCGATTACGCCACGGACGCAACCGAGCTGCTCCTAGAGGGCGCTTGCACGGCAGACACGGCGGCGATCCACGTGAACGGATCGGCGACGGGCGTCACGCATGTCGCCGGCCAGACGACCTGGAGCTACTCGGGCACGCTAACCCCCGGGGCCAACACGTTCAGCGTGACGGCGATCGATGAGGCGGCCAACGTCTCCACCCCCGCCGCGATCACAATAACGCTGAATCTTTTCGTGGATACCGACGGCGATGGACTGAGCAATGAAGACGAGATATACGTCTACCACACGGATCCTGCCCTGTGGGACACCGACGGGGACGGGTACTCGGACAAGCTCGAGGTGACGCTGGGCGCCGACCCCCTCAGCCCGACCACCGTTCTGCCATCCGCATCCACGCCCCTCATTCTGGGGGCGGGACTCGTCCTCCTGCTGATCGGAAGAAATAGACTGCGCCGGCGCGCATAACCCTTGCGAAAGGATGCCTTGGCGCCAAATTAATGGACGATTTCAACGAGACGCTGATAGCGGCGGCCAACGCCGCGCGGACAACGGCTCAACGGTTCGAGATAAAGTACGTCATCTCGGAGGCGGTCGCTCAAGCCATTTCGGCGCACATAGCGCCGTATGTCGTGCCGGATCCCGCCGGCGCGCAGTATTCGGTCGTCAGCGTATATCTGGACACTCCGGATCTCGACCTGTACTGGCGCTCCTTCGTGGGCGAATGCCATCGATACAAACTGCGAATCCGAAGCTATGACGATAACGAGGAGGGCATGGACCCTTTGTTTCTTGAAGTGAAACAGCGAATCAACCAGATCACGCGAAAAACTCGGGTCGCCATCCTCCGCGAAAAACTGGACGAGGTCATCGCCGATCGAAACGCGCCGGATGAATGCCTATGCCGTCGCGGCGATCCGGCCGCCGCAGCCCACGCAAACCGATTCTGCGAAATGATGGCCTTTTTGGCCGCAACGCCCCGGGTCGCGGTGAAGTATCGGCGCGAGCCTTTCGTGAGTCGGGTGGACCACGAGCCGTTGCGGATCACATTCGATCGCCGGTTGGCGTGCGCTGCGGACACAAGCTCCGTGTGGAACGGGTGCGCTCCCTGGCGTGAACTGCCCGAGGTGCCCGTGGTGCTTGAGATAAAATTCACCGATTGCTACCCTGCCTGGGTGGAACGCCTGGCGCGGCAGTTTGACTTGCGCCAGGAGTCGTTTTCCAAATACGTCTACTGCGTGGACGCATTGCGGCGCGAAGGCTTCGCCTTGGCGGGAAACGCGAACAACAGGATGGACACGCCAGAAATCTGCATGAGGGAGTTTACATGAGCTTCCTGCCGCCATCCAAAACGATACGTTGGCTACTGATGGCCGGCTGCCTCTTCACACAGACGGGCTGTGTCGTTCTTGTATACGCTCTATACGATACGCACACTCCAACACGAGACGTTTCTGCCAACCGCGAGTGCTGGGGAGGCTATGAAATCGGCTCCTTGTATCGACTCAAAGTGGACGCATTCATCGCCAACGTGAGGTTCTATTCAAACGGAATCGCGCTCGCCACGGGCACAGAGTTTAAACGCTCCGGACAATGGGGTGGACCTACTACTACACAAGAGTATAAAGCCGCGCCGCAGAACTGGCCCGACATGATGGGAGTTGTTGACGCGGGAACGCTCCTTCGCGTCGCCAAAATAAAGCACCGACGATACCTGGGCGACGATGGCGATCGCTACTACGTTTTTGCATCTATCGTAAACGGTCTGTGGAAAGGCAAGACCGTCGAGATTACGGAACTTTCCGACTATGTCAAACCGGACGGCAATTTTCTGGAGCCCAGCCCTCAGCTGCTGGAAAAAGTCGCAACCTCACAACAGAACGGAGCCACGACAGGGTTGACAACGGATGACGAGTAATGACTCGCAAAAAAACAAGCGCGCCTGCAATCCGATCGGAATGGTGACCCAATGAACGAGTTGACGACATGGCTCGCGTCGGCAGGCAGCGGAACCAATGCCCGGATCGGGGAGGCCGCCCTCGGGCTGTTGCTGGCGTTTATCTTCGGGCAGGCGACCGCATGGATGTACGCATTGACGCACACGGGACTTTCGTATTCAAAGGCCTTTGTGCAGTCAATCGTGCTGTTGACGGTCATCGTGAGCCTAGGCATGATGGTCATCGGCGACAACATCGCGATCGCTTTCGGCCTTATCGGGGCCTTGGCCGTCATTCGCTTCCGCAATATCCTCAAGGATACGCGTGACACGGCGTTCATCTTCTTCGCGCTGGTGATCGGCATGGCGACCGGAACGGGCCGCTATGAATTGGCGACCTTGGGCGCGGCCGTATTCGCCGGAATCGTGTTGTACCTGCACTGGGCCCAATTCGGAGCCCGCGTAAGCAGCGACGGATTCGTGCGCTTTCACGTCGCCCCGAGCGTCGGCTCCATCGCCCAAGTGCAAGACCTGCTCGAGCGCCACTGCCACGCCGCAAACCTCATCTCGCACCGGGTGCACGAATCGGGCGAAGGAGAAGTCGCATACCGGCTTGTCCTGCGAAATCCCGCCAAGGCGGAAGATTTCGTCGCCCAACTCCGCGAAACCACCGGCATCTCGCAAGTCAGTTTCGTCTTGCACGAAGAACAGGGCGAACTATGACAGTCGACGATTCCAATGGATGGCCGGGAAAACCCGCGCAACGGCTCCGAAAAATCCGGCGCCGCCTCCTCCCCGCCCTCGTCTGGCTGCTTGCCGTAGGCAGCGTCATCGCGCTGCTGCAAACGCGTTCGCGCCAAATCACGGGCGTCGGCATCGCGGACCCGCAATGGGCCATGGTGACCGCGCCGGCGCCAGGCAAAATCCAATGCCTCGCCGTCGACACGCTCGACACCGTCGCCGCGGACCAAGTCATCGGCACAATGGACACCTCCGTGCTGGACGCCGAACTCGCGGTGGCGAAAGCGGAAATCGCCCGCCTTGCCGCCCAAGTCGAAGCGACAAAGGCTCAAATCGGATTCGATGCGACGGCAGAGCTGTTGCAAGGAATCGACAGCCAACGGCGCTTTTCCCTCAATGAGGAGCAAGCCCGCCTGGGCCTCCTCGATCGCCAAGTCCAACACGAAGCGGACAAGGTCACGTTGCGCTCCCTGGAGATCGCGCGCGACCGGCAGCGGCGCATGGTGGAGGAGGGATTGCTCGACGCCGCGGCATACGACATCGCGCGGCTGGAATGCGAAGCGCTGCAAAAGCGGATTGAAGAAAACGAGAAGGCGCTCGCCATGGACAAGAAGCGCATGGAAGAAGCCGGCAAACGCCAACAGGAACTCGCGACCGCCCGAACGAACCCGGCGCTCGATCCCCTTTTGGATCCCGTGCGCGAGGAAATCCGAGTGCAGGAAGCGCGAATCCAGGAAATCGGCAGCCGCCGAGAACAGTTGGCGCTGCGCGCACCCTATGCGGGACAAGTGGCCACGATGCTCAAACGCGCCGGGGAAAACGCGCTTCAGGGCGAACAGCTCCTCACCATCGCGATCGAACGAACGCAACGCGTACTGGCCTACGTGCCCGAAAAAAACATTCCTCAGATTGCCGTGGGCGACCGGGTCACGATCCGCTCACGGAGCGCGCCCCTGCGCGTGGCGCAAGCCACCATCACCAAAGTGGGCGATCATGTTCAATTGATGCCCACGCGCCTATGGCGCAGCCTTCAATTCGAACAATACGGCATGCCGCTGATTGTGAGCGACCTTTCAAACGATCTATTCCTGCCCGGCGAAGTTGTCGACATGATTGTCCTGCCCGCCAAATGACAACCCGCACGACGCGTCCACTGCGGCAAATGATCAGCCCTTCATCCCTCAAAAAACCTACAGCACGCCGTACTTCGACGCCAACCGCATCTCGGCAACGCTGCGGTCGGTGGCGGGCTGGTAGCCGGGGAGGGGTTTGATCTGCGTGTGGTAGGCGTCCAGGAACCAACTCGCCATTGGGTAGTAGTAGTCTTCTAGCTCTGCTGGTGGAACAATCCAGTTCTTCGCGCCAATGACGCACACGGGCGCATAGTGCTTCAGCGCGCAAGAGCCTCGAGTGCCCGGGAAAGATCTGCCTCGAATTTTTGGAACGCTGGCAATCTTCGAAGCGGACTAAAATCATCGATGTAGTCTGCGACACGCCGGACTCTAAGGGGCAAGTCCCGTTTGAATTGGTCTAGACGTCGCCCTGTTTTTTCGGAAGCGGCTTCCAGAAGGCTATGCAGCTCTCTCTTGGGATCGGGTACTGACTCGAGTTTTTTCACCGAAGGCAAATCGATCGCCACACATCCATTCGGATTGTCCGCCGCGCGTCGAATTGCGTTCGTGTCAATCAAAAGCCACGCTTCTGTCATGCGAATAGGAATCACCGGCACATAGGCGCGTATAGACTGGCACTGCGAAATCGCTTCCTTGATTTCCTGCAACCTTTTCTCTCTAGGCTCTCTTTCTGCATCTCGATGAACGAAGATAATATCGCAGGGGAATTGCGTGAAACCGTCGAGAACGCGATCGGCCAAATCGCGACATCCGAAGCGCCCGAAACTGGAGACAAGATCAGTTTCGGGGGATATGCAATCGCTCTGACTAAGCGTCCAGTTGATGATCCGCAAGAGGCATTGATCGCTCGGTCCGTCTGCAACGAGTGTGTACGTCAAGCGCCTCATGCTTCGGCTCTGGGCTCACGCGTGAAATCAAACCATGTTTGAAGGTCACGGTTCCTAAAATATGGAGCTAGTCTTCCCCGTCGAGTTGCGCCGGAGGTGGTTTCTATCCTGTTTCGCCAAGAATTCTCTGGCGCGGTCGGCACGGCGATGCGGCCATAGCGCGAAGTCCGCTCTTCTTCGAGATAGATCAAGTCATTCAAGTTGGCAATGGCATTAACGACTTCCGGGGAATGGGTGTTTACAATTACCTGCCGAAGTGGATTTTCGTTGCTCACAGGATAGTTTGAATCCACAGCAACGTCACGCAAAAGTCGAACCATCGCGTCTATACGTTCGGGATGAATTCCATTCTCGGGCTCTTCCAGGCAAATCACTCCTCTTGTCTCCGGATCCAGGGAGAGCGTCGCCAACACAAGGAAACGCAGCGTGCCGTCCGACAAGGAGCGTGCCGGATGGAAAACCCCATCCTTGCCTTTTACCTCCAGCGTCAAGGTCTCCGTTTTCTCGTCATCCTTGACGCGCAAATCCAAGACATCGTCAATAAGTTCCGCAAGTCTGTTCGTGAGCGACGCATAAATCTCGCCAGGGTTGTTTTCCTGTCCTTGGAGTCTGAATATCGCAGCAGGCAGATTGCCTCCGCGCGCATCAATACTTTTGGAGTCGGTGTAAAGAGACGGGGCGCGCATTGCTGAAGGTTCAAGAAGGAGACTTTTCCAAGATAAGAATTCTTTGTTGACGGCAAGGATAGTAGGGAAGTCACTCGAGGCCATGCCGCCCACAATGGTTCTGGATGATTTGGGCGCAGGAAGGGTCCGGCCGCCATGCCCCTCCTGATGTACCGTGATTGTTGGGATATCGCCTGATCTGGTCGAGACAAACGGCTGCGCTCTTCTTCCGGTTAGGCATGAGTCCTTGAATTCTTTAGATGCCGGAAAACCAATGTCTTTTCTTGCCTTGACTATGGGTGTTGGAAGCAACGATTCCTCGACGAGCTCTAATCGTTCTGCGCCTCCACCGTTTTGAACGCGGAACGCGAGAGTGTATTCCAGACTTGATGTGGCTGCTTTCGCAGCAACGCCAAAATCGTCTTGAACCTCCCGATTGACAACAAGATTAGCGATGAAGCGGATTTCTTCGCTTCGGAACGACGCGGAAGTCGTGAACAAAGACCGAGGTTCGAGCGAACGGCCCTTTGTCTCCCGCAAGGACTGAACCGCCTCCATAATCGGATTGGCGGCCAGCAAATGCAGAAACCGCATTGCATCAAAAAGATTCGATTTCCCGACTCCGTTCACGCCTGCAATACACGTAAAGGGTCCGAAACGCACATCAATATCGAGCAAGTTTTTGAAGCCTTTTACCCTAAATCTAGTTAACACGCTCGGATTCCTCAGCCTTTTGGAAAGCTACCAGGATCTAGTATAGCGCAATTCCTTTTGCCCGTGAAACCAAGATTGTGTCGTATCAAAAAACAAAGAGCCCTCATTCACAGAGAGGGCCTCTTATGATCTCGAAAACCAGGTTCTACAGCACGCCGTACTTCGACGCCAACCGCATCTCGGCAACGCTGCGATCGGTGGCGGGCTGGTAACCGGGCAGG
>JAKJDA010000153.1 GCA_022706165.1 Candidatus Hydrogenedentota bacterium
CGGACGCGGCGCGCGGAGGCGGCCGCATGACCGACGTCATCCGAATGCACGAAACCTCGAAATGGTTCGGCGAAGTTGTCGCGGTGAACAATCTCTCCGTCGCCATCGGCCCCGGCGTCACCGGGCTTCTCGGCCCCAACGGCGCGGGCAAGAGCACTTTCATCAAGCTTGCGCTGGGACTCTACGCTCCGAGCCGGGGATCGGTCGATGTGTTCGGCGCAGCGCCTCGCAACAATCTCGATGCGCTGCGCCGCATCGGATATTGCCCTGAAACCGACGCGTTTCCCGAAGGCATGACCGGCCGCGAGTTCGTATACTGGAACATGCGGTTCCACGGCATGGCGCACGCAGCCGCGCAATCGGCCGCCCGCGAAGCGCTTGCGCGGCTGCGCATGGACCATCGCATGGACGACCGCATCGCCGGCTACAGCAAGGGCATGCGGCAACGCGTGAAAATAGCCCAGGCGATCGCGCATCGGCCCGACCTGGTGTTTCTCGACGAACCCATGTCGGGGCTCGATCCCGAAGGCCGCGAGGAGCTTTTCGCCTTCATCCGCGACTATGCGCGGGACGGGCGCACGGTGCTGGTGTCCAGCCACATCCTGCACGAGATCGAACGCGTCACCACGCACGTCGTCATGCTGCGAAACGGATCCCTTCTGGCGCACGGGGACGTTCACGAAATCCGCGACCATATCGCCGAACGTCCGATCGAGACGCCGTGCGCCGCCGAACACGCCCACGCCATCACGGTGTCTTGCCCCGATCCCCGCGGGTTGGCCGCGGCGTTTCTGCATCACGACGCCATCGTGCAGATGGACTTCGCGCGCGACGCCGTCACCTTCCGCACCCGCGATCCCCATCGGCTCTATGAAGAGATCAACGCGCGCGTGATCGATGAAAACATCGCGATAACGGCGATCGTCTGCCCCGACGACAACCTTCAAGCCGTTTTCGCGTACCTCACCGAATGACGCGCGCCCGGCTCTACTTGATGATCACTTCCTTGCCGGCGGCCGCGGAACGGTATACGCCGTCGATCATTTTCTGAATGGCGAGCCCCGCTTCGCCCGGCGCATCCAGGGGGACGTTCTTCGTGGCTGCGTCGATCCAATTCCGCAACTTGGCGTAAAACAGCGCATCAAACGACATGTCCGACCCCAGGAAATTGGGCGCGCAGTTCACCATGGTGTCGTTCTTGTCGGCGAACAGCATGGGCGGATCCCACTGCGCGCCTCCCTTCGAACCCATGATGCTGAAGTTCCAAACATCTTTTTCGATATGCGCCACGAAGCTCGCCTCGACCTGCAAAATGGCCCCGTTGTCGAAACGAATGTGACCGATGGCGAGGTCTTCGACGGTGTACGTCTTGTAGTCCCAATGCGGCCAGGGACACACAACCTTCGAAGGCTTGTCGCCCAGATAAGTCCAGATATTTCCCGTAGCGGCGACCGGCTTCGGCGATCCCATGACGTAATGGGCCATTTCCATGATGTGCACGCCGATGTCGATCATCGGGCCGCCGCCCTGCAATTTCTTTTGGCCGAACACGCCCCAATTGGGAATGCCGCGACGCCGCAGCGCCTGGCATTTCACGAACATGATGTCGCCGAATTCTCCGTTGTCGCGCGCCCGTTTGAGAAACTGGGTGTTGGGGTGGTAGCGGTACTGGAACCCGATGACCAGTTTTTTCTTCGCTTTTTTCGCGGCGGCGATCATTTTCTCGCACTCGGCGGGATTCATCGCCATCGGCTTTTCGACGATGACATGGCAGCCAGCGTTGGAGGCGTCGATGGAGGGAGCGGCATGGACGCCGTTCGGCGTGCAGACGCTGACGCCGTCGGGCCGGACCTCCTTCAACATGGTCTTCCAGTCTTTGTAGAGTTTCGTGACGCCCCACCGGTCGCCAAAAACCTTGAGCCGGTCCTTGTCGATGTCAACGCCCGCCACGATCTCCACGTCCGGCATTTTCGCCAGCGCCACGGCATGCGTGTGGCTGATGCCGCCGCATCCGACAAACGCCACGCGAAACTTCCTGCCTTTGTACTCCTTCGCGATTTCTATGGCCAACGAATCCGTGCTAACGCTTTTCTCCGCCATACTGCAATCCCCTCGTCTGTGCCCGTTTCAGGGCGGTTTGATGGACATCCCGCGCCTTTCCCTCGCATGAAAAAGACGCTTCTTCAAAGCGCATACTCTAGCGCGGCGGCCTGTCGGATGCCAATTTTTCTCAGGGGCATCGATTGAAACGCGCCTCCCCCCGGTTTTCGTTTCGCGGCGTGCGCATGCACCACGCCGTTGGCGCCTTTTGTGCCCGGCGGGGACAGAAAAGCAAGCGCCTCGGCAACGAACCGTTATACTAGTTATCTGATTCAAACCCGTATAGGCCAGAGCCGACGCCGCAAGGATGCCGTCGCGTTCACGGACGTTCCTAATTACATCTGGCGCTTGGGCAAGGGGCACGCCCTCGACCCGAAAAAAAGGCCCGGCCTTTGTCGGAAGACCGGGCCAAGACCGTCGTGCAGACGGCGTTATTTTTTGCTCAACAGCTTCCGGACTTTCGGGGCGGCGATGCGCTCCATGATGGGCAGGTTGCCGATCAGGGGGCGCGCATACTTGATGAACGCGTCGGTGACGAAGTTGCCTTCCTTGTTGAGGAACTTGGCCGGCATGCAGGTCGATTCGCGGGCGACGTCCTTGAGCGCGGCCAGGAAGTATTCGACCGCGTAATCGCCGATGCGGCGGATCGCCACGGAACCGTCCTTGTGGTGCCATAACGCGAATTGGGCGGCCTTTTCCCCTACTTCGCGCGCCTCGAATTGGTCGACCTCGCTCACGCAGCCCAGAAAACTACGCTGCAAGTATCCGAAGGTGTCCGCGCGGACGCGCTTGATGTCGGTCCCGTTCTTCACCCACGAACTGAGCAGATCGCCAAGGGCCCCGGTGCCGGAAAGCTGCACGTTTCCGTGCGAATCCTTCTCGCCGCCAGTGAACTGTTCGACAATCGCCCGGCCTTTTGCGTCCACGATGCCCTCGGAAGCCGCCACGATGCAGCGGCCGTACTTGGCATGCGTCTCCTTGACATCCTTGAGAAACTGCTCCTTTTTGAAAGGACGTTCCGGCACGTAAATGAGATGAGGGCCGTCGTCCGGATATTTCTTGGCCAACGCGGCGGCAGCCGTCAAGAAACCTGCATGGCGGCCCATGACGATCGCGATGTAGACGCCCGGCAAGGCGCGGTTGTCGAGATTGGCGCCCGCAAACGCCTGCGCGACGAACTTGGCTGCCGATCCGTAGCCCGGGCAGTGATCGGTGACTTTCAGGTCGTTGTCGATGGTCTTGGGAATGTGGATGACGCGCAATTCATAGCCCGATTTGTCCGCTTCCTCGTTGACGATCCGGCACGTATCGGCGCTGTCGTTTCCGCCGATGTAGAAGAAGTACCGCACATCGTGCGCCTGGCACACCTTGAACACTTCGCGGCAGTATTCCACCGTAGGCTTGTCGCGGGTCGAGCACAACCCCGACGAGGGCGTTTCGGCGACGGCTTCGAGGTTATGCGTCGTAGCTTCCGTGAGGTCGAGAAAATCCTCGTTGATGACTCCGCGCAAGCCATGCACCGCGCCATACACGCGGGTGACCTGCGGGAACTTGCGCGATTCGAGCACCGCGCCCACCATGCTCTGATTGATCACCGCAGTGGGGCCGCCCCCTTGCGCCACCAATACTTTTCCTTCCAAGAGGCCCATGTCCCATTCTCCTTCTTTGCTGGACGGTTCCTGCCGTTACGCGCCGGTGCGCTCGCACTCGGTCTGTTGGCTCGGTTCGCTCCCTGCCCTGGCGTGGACGGCGAAGCCAAGCCGCCTCGCCCCTTGCCGCTGCATTGCGGCCCGGACAGAAACGGGCGGATTATACACAAACCCGCGCGTCTTTTCAGGCCGCCGATCGGGCGGGTTCGCGGCAATGTCGCCGCGAATCCGGAGCCCCGGGAATATTTCTCGCTTCCCGTATGTGAACGTAGGAGGCATGGCTGATGGAGCGCCCTCGAAGGGAAGCGACGCCCGAAGGAGGTCTACGATGCGTCTGCGACATGCGGCGTATCTCATCGCGGGAATGATTGTCTGCGCCGGGGAAGGATGGGCCGATCTCATGAATATGCCCGCGTTGACGCCGGAAGAGGAACGGGTCATCGTGCACAAGGGCACGGAGCCGCCGTTCAGCGGCGCCTACCTCGACAACAAGGCGGCAGGGCTCTACGTGTGCCGGCGCTGCGGCGCCCCGTTATACCGCTCCGAAGCCAAGTTCGATTCCAGGTGCGGATGGCCCAGCTTCGACGACGAACTGCCCGGCGCGATCAAGCGCCTTGCCGATCCCGACGGCGCGCGCACGGAAATCGAATGCGCGAAATGCGGCGCGCACCTGGGACATGTATTTCTTGGCGAAGGATTCACGCCCAAAAACACGCGTCACTGCGTCAACTCCGTCTCGATGCATTTTACGCCGGACCCGGCGAGAACCGAAAAGGCCTTCTTCGCGGGCGGATGTTTCTGGGGCGTCGAATACCATTTCCAGCGCGCCGAAGGCGTCGTGTCGACGCGCGTCGGCTACGCCGGCGGCCACAAAAGCCATCCTGCCTATGAAGACGTTTGCCTCGGCGGCACAGGACACATCGAAACCGTCGAGGTTGTCTACGATCCGGCGCGCACGAGTTACGAAACCCTGGCCAAGCTGTTCTTTGAAATTCATGATCCAACCCAAACCGGCGGTCAAGGCCCCGACATCGGCGAGCAATACCAATCCGTGGCGTTCTATCTGAACGACGATCAAAAGGCAATCGCCGAGCGACTGATCGGAATCCTCAAGGGAAAAGGGCATGCCGTGATCACGCAGCTGCGCCCCGCAACCGTGTTCTGGCCCGCGGAAGACCTCCACCAACGCTACTACGAAAAGAAAAACGGCGTCCCGTATTGTCATGCGCGCACAAAACGCTTCTGAGCCGCACGCGACCCGCCCGGCTTTCTGTTCCCGCAGCCAGTCAGCCTCAATTCGGGCGACGCCAGGCAATCGCATTAAAACCTACATAGCCATGTGGATTTCCCTCGGGTAGTCGTTGTCCCATTCAGCTTGGATGCGTTTTGCTTTGACGCCAAGGCGAAGCGCCTCGCCGATAAGGGCGATGCGTTTACGGCGCGGGCCTTTGGCATCTGCATGCTGGAAACAAATCCGAGCAAACTCTCGACATTCGGCGCGCATCTGAAGCGCAAGTATGACGGTGTGTACACGCACCAGAACGTCGCGCAGATCGCGGTGGCCAACCGCTTTGACCCGGGCACGATGCCTGCCTGGGGTCATGCACAGGCGCAAGGCCTAATGCTGGCCTATCCGGACGGACCCAAGTGGACCCGCAAGGTCAACCTGTTCCAGGATGCGCGCTTCACCACGCGCGACGCAACCTACGTGAACCAGGCCGCATTGCCGCATCAACGCGCCCACGACGATTGGGATTGGCAGCGCTCGGCGGCCTTGGCCAAGCAAGGAGACAACAGCTTCGCCTACCAGTACCCAGGCTTTGACGTGTACACAACGTACTGGATGGCCCGCGTGGCCGGCGTCATTCCGCCGCCAGCCCAATAACCTCCGCCGTTCATGACAACCTCGCGGGACGGCCGGCGCACGCCGGCCGTCCCGCGCACTATCCAGACATCCCCCGCGCGCGAGGCGTCACCTGCCCAACAGAACGTGCGTCGCCCAAAAACGAGCCAACGCCGCAAACGTGCGAAAAAGACGGGGAAAATTGAAAAACTGAGACTTGCCATGCGCCCGCTGAAAATGATGCACCGGCGCCTCCACAAAACGCCAGCCCGCCCGCCGAAATTTGTACATCATCTCAACGCAAATCATGCCCGTGTCGCTGACCAGATCGATCCGCTCAAGCGCCGCCCGCCGAATCAAACGAAAATCACAATCGGTGTCCCGAACGCCAAGACCAAACGCGATCTTGACAACATAATGATACAAACGCCCAATCACGATCCGATGAAGCGGATCATGACGCACAATCTTGTACCCCTGCACAATGTCGACATCGGGCCCGGCCCTCTCCAACAACGCCTCAAGCTCACGCACATCGTACTGCGCATCGCCGTCCGTATAGAAAATCCACTCCCGCGTGGCCGCCGCAAACCCGCTGCGCAACGCGCCCCCATACCCCCGATTGACGGCATGACGAACAATCCGCACCCCCGGAAACCGCGCCCCAATCTCCGCCAAAACCGCCTCGTTTTGAGGACCCCGGCTCCCATCGTCGACAATCGAGAGATCATAATCCAGCCCCAACCGCTCCGCCGTCCGCACCGCGAGCAACACCATGCTCCCCATCGTGCCCCAATCGTTGTAATAAGGAAAAAAAATCGAAACAGACGGCCTCTCGCTCATCGCCACCGGCCCCCTTCAAACATTCCATCGCAAACGCGCGAACTATTTCAGATACACATCCAAACGCGACTCAAAAAATTGCCGCGTTCGCAAAAGCCCCTCGCCAATCAACGTCCGGGGCTTCCACCCAAGACGCTCCCGGATGCGCGCATTCGAGATCGACACATCGCCCACGTCGAGCCGAACCCAGTCGCTCGACCATGGAACATGCTCGATCGACCCCCTCCCAAAAACCTCCGCGACCATCCCCGCAAACTCCACGATCGAATGCTCCGCATCGCCCGCGGCAAACAACACATCGCCCCACGCCGCGGGACACGTCGCCGCCGCCACAAGCGCATCCACGCAATCATCCACATACAACACGTTGCGGCGCTGCGCCCCATCGCCAAACACCGTAAGAGGCCGATCCTGCAACGCAAGACCGATAAAATGATTCAACACGCCCGACTGACTGCTCTTGATGTTCGCGCGCGGCCCAAATACATTCGCCAAACGAACCACGCACGTCTTCAACCCATGAACGCGATGATATACAAGATGATACTTCTCCGCCGCGCTCTTGTTCGCCGAATATATGTCCAACGGAAACTCGGAATGACCCTCATCTATCGGATTGCGCACCATGCGCCCGCACTGCGTGCTCGTGCCCACATACAC
>JAKJDA010000154.1:0-3471 GCA_022706165.1 Candidatus Hydrogenedentota bacterium
TTCGCATCCGGAAAACCCGAAAACGACGTCGGCGCGTCCGATACAACCGTTGGCTGCGGCGACGGAGCCGACGCGGTTCGTCCTGGCCGCTCTCCTTCTCGCCGCAACATGCTGCGCTCCGGCCCTTGCCGCGGAGAGGTGTCGATCCGCGGCGCTTCCATCGGCGGCGTCTCCACGCGAGGCGCTCGAGTCCGATTCGGGACATCCACAATCCGCGGCTCCGACGGAACCGGATTCTCCCGCACACGAAAACGCGGCGCCTCCGGTTGAGGTTCTGTCGACACACGCGGCGTCTCGTACGTCCGGGGAGAAGTGCGCAACGATTCATCGCGCGGAGCCATACGCCGGGGCGTCACGGCCCCCCCAGCATCGGTGCGCGGCGCGACATCTTGCATAGGCGATTCCACCTGCTGCGGAAACGCGGGCGTCGTCGTGCGCCCAGGCCGTCCCGAAGGAACGGCATTCTGCCGGACAGACTCGCCTTGCTCCGATCCCGAGAAGGTGCGCGGCTGCATGCTCCTTGATGGTTCCTCCCGCTGACGAATCCGGTCACGCCGTTCCGCAGGAGCCTCTTCCCGTTGCACGGGAGCATCGCGCCGTCCGCCCCCCACCGGCTCGTCGACGCGCGTCATGCGCAGTTGCTCGCCTTCCGGCAAGCGATGCCGATCCGCCCGGGACCGCACCGAAGCCGCCTCGGGAGACAAATCGACGGAACGCAACCGCGTCTCATGCGTCGAATCCGCGACAAAGGTCGGGGCCGGTCGCGCATCGACGCGTCTGGACGCCGGCGTGAAATCCCGCCGCCCTTCCCGCCGCTCCAACGCAGCATGACGTTCCGAAGCGCGCACGCTCGTCGGCCCCGTCGTATCAACGCCCCGGACCACGCGGTGCGGCGTGTATTCGCGCACGCGTTCCGGGGGCGAGGCCGAATCCCAATCGCGATCGCGATCGCGATGGGAACGATGGCTCCCAACCCAAATGTTCCAAACATAGACGTTCTGCGCCGGGACCTGCGCTATCAGATTCACCGGACACGGCCGAACAGGCGCCGGTCCGTAAAGCAGCAGGGCGTCTGCCGGACAATAGGATACGGCGCCCACACTGAAGCGCACGCCTCCCAGACTGTATGCCGCCGCCCCTGCGATCAGCGCGGGCCGGTTAAAGGGGTCCAGCGGCGCCCATACGAAATTCGATCCGCAACGCACTGACGCCACCCAAGCCGGGGCCCAGCCCGCCCGATATGACCATATCCAGCCATGATGGGGATGACGCCGCCACCGGCCATAGTGACTCGTCACGTACGCAAAAGGATACTCGTCCACCCACACATACCCGTACGCAGGAACATAACTCCAATGACCGTATTGATATGGCACATACGAGACCGCCACGCTCGGCCGCCAGCACGGTTCGTTATCGACGAATACCCATTCGCCGTGCTTGCTCAACTCCGCGGCGCCAATGGGCGGCGATGCGGCAAAAACCGCCTGGGGAAGACTCGCCTCGCCCTCTGCCAAATAACGCGCCCGGCCGTTGCTCCACTCATCGAAACGATCCAGCCGCGTCCTGTCAAAACGCACCGCCCCCGACGGCAACATGCCCACGTCAACATACGTCCGTTCTCCCGATCGCAGGAAAACCTTGCCCCCCACGTCCGTATTCACCGAAGCATGCCCCCAAAACACGCTCACCGTCGACGCCCCATCCTGGAGCACATCTATCCGCACACCGCTGTCCTTCGTTGCCTCCACCGTGCATGCGGGCGTCGCAAACGCAAACGCCCCCGTGCTGCGACTCATCCGCTGAATGAAATAAGCGCCTATCCACCCGCGAAGAGCTATGTCCGGTTGCAGGGCCACGACATCGGCCTTGCTCTGATCGGCCAGACGCAGAAACGACGCGCCCGGCAGTTCGATCTCGAGCACGCCCTGTTTGTCAACCCACACCGTATCTCCCGGCATGACCAGCGTGTTGCTCGTGGCATAACTCCAGTCCTGATCGGCACTTCCCTTGATAAGGGCGTCTCCGTTGCCGACACTGACCCGGGCATGAAGCGAATCCGTGTCCGCAAACGCGCTCATGGCCGTCAACACAAACGCCACACCCACTCCGTATAACGTTTTCATGGCCTTCAACTCCTCAGGCTACGCTGCGTGGCCTTTCCATTCTATCGTACACTCAATCAGACGATTTCATCGTCCAGGAATTCATTCCCCGCCGCAACGAACCTTCGCAAAAGCGCCGCACAACGCAAAAAAGCACATAACCTCTTTTCCTACAGCAGGATAAGACCCGCAACTTCCCTCCGTTTTCTTCCTTTTTCCTGGACAGCGACGCGAACGATCGCTCCACCCCCAACACCCCTCAACGCGCATTTCCAATCCGGGGAAGGATTGTGCTATACTCCGCCCGCGCGCGAGCACTCGCAAGTCCCTGCCGTGCGAGCGAAAGCGGATAAGGTTGTCCAGACACCGATCCCATATAGACAACGGCATATGCAAAAGCGATTTCCGGCATGGATTCGGCAAAAATGGAACACCCAGGAAGACTTTGCGTTCACAAAGGCGCTGGTTGAAGAACTGAATCTTCACACCGTCTGTCAAAGCGCGCGATGTCCGAACCAAGCCGAGTGTTGGCAACGCCGGACCGCCACGTTCCTGATCCTGGGAAATGTATGTTCCCGAAGTTGCCGGTTTTGCGGCGTGCGCCATGGACAGGCGCTGCAAGCGCCGGATGCAACGGAACCGGCGAAAATCGCGACGGCGGCGGCAACATTGGGACTGGCCCATGTGGTCCTGACGTCCGTGACGCGAGACGATCTGCCCGATGGCGGCGCGGCCCATTTCGCGGCCTGCATCCGTGCAGTGCATGCGCGATCGCCAGAAACGACCGTCGAGGCGCTAACGCCCGACTTTGGAGGAGACGAGCGATCTATCGGCGCCGTGATCGATGCAGGGCCGGAAGTCTTCGCGCACAACATAGAAACGGTAAGACGCTTGTACGCGGATGTTCGAGACCATCGCGCTCACTATGCCCGATCGCTTGACGTGTTGCGAATAGCCCGTGCAAGAGACCCCAAACCAATTATCAAGTCCGCCTGCATGGCGGGCCTTGGCGAAACGGACGCGGAAATCCGAGAAACGCTCGAGGATCTCTTGGCGGCGGGCTGCGAGGCTATCGCGATCGGGCAATACTTGCGCCCGACGCGCGATCACAGGGAAGTGATGGAATTTGTGGAACCGGACCGGTTTGCCGCATACGAGCAACTGGCGCGGAACCTTGGGTTTGGATTTGCAGTGGCGGGACCGTTCGTGAGGAGTTCCTACCGGTCCGCTGAAATGATGCAATCCGAGTTTGCACGAGAACGATTGGCTCCGGCACGGAGGAAATAGGTGATGCGTTACGAAATCAAGCTGCCAAACCTCGGCGAAGACGCTTCCGACGAGGCGACAGTGTCGTATTGGCTCGTCG
>JAKJDA010000154.1:3521-6985 GCA_022706165.1 Candidatus Hydrogenedentota bacterium
AGATGACCACCGACAAAGCCGCGTTCAGCGTGCCCAGCCCAAAATCGGGAACCGTATCGGAAAAACTTGTGGAAGAAGGCGACGAAGTCTGCGTCGGCGACGTGCTCTGCATCCTCGAGGTGTAAGACACGGACGTGTCGTTGCGGCTGCGCCATAGGCGTGCTCTTGAAATTGAAAAGCCGCGCGCGACTGTGCGCCGAACAAGATAAGGGGAAAGTTTTTTTGACCGGATTAGGAAAGAGGCATTTCCTTTTTTCTTCCATCCTGCAATCCTGTGAATCCTGTCAAAAAATCCCACACTCCTATTCTTGTTCCCGCAAAAACGCCGTGTTTGGGATGAGCCCACGGGCGCGCGGCAATAGTTTCATTCGCCGAACGTAGGTTGTGTTTTTCTCTGATGGAAGGGGGCATGTATGTCACTCGGTATTGGGGTCATCGGAGCGGGCACTGTGGGCGGAGGCGTCATCCAAACCCTCCTGACGCAGAAGAACGCGATCGCGCGCAAAACCTCGGCCCAGCTTGAGTTGGTCCACATCGCCGACACGCTCCCGGAACGTTTCAAGGAATTCGCGCTCGGCCCCAACGTGCGCACCAGCACGGATGCGACAGCGCTGATCGAAGACCCGAACGTCGCGGTCATGTGCGAACTCATCGGCGGCCTGCAACCGGCCAAACGTTTCATCGCCCAAGCCCTGCGCGCGGGCAAACATGTCGTCACCGCGAACAAGATGCTCCTCGCCCATTCCGGCCCGGAATTGTGCCAAATCGCGCAGGAGCACGGCGTCGAACTACGTTACGAAGCGGCGGTGGCTGGCGGCATTCCCATCATCAAAGCCTTGCGCGAGGGACTCGCCGCAAACAACATTCAGCGCGTCTACGGCATTCTCAACGGAACCTGCAACTACATTCTCAGCCGCATGACCTACGATGGCCTCGACTTCGCCGATGCGCTGCGGCAAGCGCAAGAATTGGGTTTCGCGGAGACGCCGCCGGACCTCGATATCGAAGGCCACGACACCGCGCACAAGTGCCAAATCATCGCATCGCTCTGTTACTCGACCGAAATCGCGCTCGACGACATTTACGTCGAAGGCATCACCCGCGTCTCGCATGCCGACGTCGCGTATGCGGACGAATTGGGCTACCTCATCAAGCTGCTGGCCGTGGTGCGCGAAGCGGGAGACGCCATCGAGGCGCGCGTACACCCCACGCTGGTGCCCAAACAGCACCTCCTCGCCTCGGTGCGCCATGAATTCAACGCGGTCTACGTGAAGGGCGACGTCACCGACGCGACCCTCTATTACGGACGCGGCGCGGGCCGCATGCCAACGGCGGGCGCGGTCGTCGCCGATCTCGTGGACATCGCCCGGCGCGGAACGGGGTCGGCTCCGGCTCCATTCGTCTACGGACCCAAACGGCCCATCCGCGACATGGGCCACATCGAAGGCGCCTATTATCTGCGGCTAACCACGCAGGACCAGCCGGGCGTGCTCGGCAAAGTCTGCACAGCCCTCGGCAACCACCGCGTGAGCATCGCCTGGTGCATCCAAAAAGGCGAGATCGCCAACGGGGCCGTCCACGTCATCCTGATGACCCACGAAACCGTCGAAAGCGCCGTCCAATCCGCCCTCAGCGAAATTGATCAAATGGATTTCATCGTCGAACCCACACACGTGCTGCGTGTGTTACAGGAGTGACCGTGATGTTGCATCAAGGCGTCATCGAACGCTACCGCCGCTATCTGCCCGTAACCGGAAAAACCTGCGTCATCACGTTGAACGAAGGCTCCACGCCGTTGGTGCGCGCCTACAACCTCAGCGCGGCGATTCATCCACGCATCGACGTCTACCTCAAGTACGAAGGCCTCAACCCCACGGGCTCCTTCAAGGACCGCGGCATGACGATGGCCATCACCAAGGCCGTCGAGGACGGCTTCAAGGCCGTCATCTGCGCCTCGACCGGCAACACTTCGGCTTCGGCCGCCGCCTATGCCGCGCGCGCGAAGATTCGCTGCGCCGTGCTCATCCCCGAAGGCAAGATCGCCCTGGGAAAACTGTCGCAAGCCATGATTCACGGCGCGCGCGTCATCCAAGTGAAAGGCAATTTCGACGACGCGCTGAACCTCGTGCGCACCATCGCGGAAACCAACCCGATCGCGCTCGTGAATTCCGTGAACCCCTTCCGCATTGAGGGACAAAAGACCGGCGCCTTCGAAATCGTGGACGATTTCGAGGGCGTCGCGCCCGATTGCCATGTGCTGCCCGTGGGCAATGCCGGCAACATCACCGCTTACTGGAAGGGCTACAAGGAATACTACTCCGTCGGCAAGGTCAAGAACCTGCCGCGCATGATCGGTTTCCAAGCGGCAGGCGCCGCGCCGATCGTGCTGGGCCATGTCGTCGAAAACCCGCAGACCTATGCGACCGCCATCCGCATCGGCAATCCGGCTAGCTGGAAAACCGCCGTCGAAGCGCGCGATGAATCCGGCGGCCTCATCGGCATGGTCACCGATCACGAAATCGGCATCGGCTACAAGATGCTCGCCGCGACGGAAGGCATCTTCGCGGAACCTGCCAGCGCGGCCACCGTTGCCGGCCTTCTCAAACTCGCCGAGAACGGCTACTTCGACGCCCTCGAACCTGTCGCAGGCGACAAGATTCGCATCGTGTGCATCCTCACAGGCCATGGACTCAAGGACCCGGACAGCGCCATTAAAGCCGCCGAACAGCCCATCACGGTCGAGGCCGAAGAGGATGCCGTGCTGGACGCCATCGGCATCGGCGAACCGGTTGGGGTGTAGCGCATGGCGTGTGGGCTGCTTTTCGACATGGACGGCGTCCTCGCGGACACCGAAGCCATCATCGCCGAGGCCACGATCCAGATGTACCGCGACTTGTATGGGGTCACGCTGGAACCGAAGGATTTTCTCCCATTCGTGGGGACGGGCGCCGTACGCTATACACAGGGCCCCGCGGATGCAGCGGGGTTTGCGATTGACCTCGACAAGGCATTGGAAGTGCGCTACGACAACTTCGTGGCGTTGCTGAATTCCGGGCGCAATATCACCTTTCCCGGGGTGCTCGATCTTATCGACGCGGCCTATGCCTCGCCCGATTGGGATCTCGCCATCGCGACATCGAGTCCTGGACCGAAAGCCATGGAGACGCTCGCCGCCGCGAAGATTCCGGTCGAGAAGTTCACGAAGATCATCTCCGGCGACATGGTGACGCACAAAAAACCGCATCCCGAGATATATCTGCGCGCCGCCACGGAATTGGGAATCGAACCCGCCTGTTGCGCGGTCATCGAAGACGCCATTGAAGGCGTCAAGGCGGCGAAAGCGGCGGGCATGCCTTGTCTCGCCGTGACCAACACTTTCCCGCGCGAACAGCTTTTTGAGGCGGACCTAGTGGTGAATTCCCTCGCGGACGTCAATCTCCAGATGTTGCGCGGCCTGCTGCCGT
>JAKJDA010000155.1:0-2113 GCA_022706165.1 Candidatus Hydrogenedentota bacterium
CCTCTTCACGCCAAAAACGCCAGATAGCCTGCGCGTCCGGTTCTTGGAGCGCCTGCCGCAACTCCTGCATGCAGGAACGCCTTCTCCAAGCGAGAAGCGCCTGGACCGTCGCCCCAATCGTCTCCGCCAGCGACCCGCCTTCATTCGGCAAGGAGCGGTCCCGATACGGCGGGGAATAGGATGCCTGATTGCCCCCCCGTTTTTCCAGTGCGATGCACCACGATGAACTCACGGCGGGACTCAGCACGGGGAAAACGCGTCGCTGTATCGCTTGACAAAGCCGCAACGCGCCTTCGTTTTCCAAATGGCGGCGATTCTCCGCATCGAATCGCGCGAAACGCGATCCCAGCACATGCTCCAGCAGCGCATTGCCGTTAAAAAAGTCATGGGGCATCGCCGCAACCACGGTCAGACCCAGATCAGCCGAAGCGCGTTCCACCTCGGCCAACGTCGCCGCCGTCTCGTACGTCATCGGCGAAATCGGCGCATGGACGGAGGAGGCTTCGGGAAACATCCGCGCCATAAACGCCCGTTGCTCTCCCGACGCCATATCGAAAAGAATGCGGCCTCCCACGCGAAGCACCCGGGCATATTCGGCAAGCATCTGCCTCCATTGCGGGAAATGGCGCAACACCGTGATCGATACGACCGTGTCGAAGACAGCATTCCCAAAAGGAAGCCGCTCGATATCGCCTCGGACACACGGATACCCCAGGCCAAGCCGCCCGGCCTGTTCCTTCCCCTCGCGAAGCATTTCCCTGGAAATATCCACGCCCGCGACGCTATGCCCCTTCGCCATAAGCGGGAACGTAAACCGCCCCGTTCCCGATCCGGCATCGAGCACGCAGTTCCCCCGAAGACTCTCCAACACAAACGTCATCTCGGTCAGATTCTTGAGCCGAATCACCGGATCGGCCTTGAACGCCTCAAATTGATATTCCTTGCCGGCGCCTTGTTGGGACCAGGTCCAGCGTTTGCGCTCCCGGATAGTTCGGGCAATCTCGTCCGGCAATTCCTGTTCCGCCACAAATGCGCTCCTATGCCGGGGTAGGGCGGTTCGGCCCCCGTTCTGAACGTTCCCGCTCGATCGCCCATGCACGAACGGTGCGCAATCTTCGCTGAAGCTGCCGTTTTCGAACCTGCTCCATCCAACGCGCGATATCCGTTTCCGGTGGAAGCATGGCCTGCAGAAACGGAACCAGGACGTCATCGCCCCACAAATCGCAAAACGAATCATAGAGCTGGACGTGGTTTTTGAGGCGGAGTCTGTCCGTATAGGGTTTGCCCATGACCACGCTGTCCAGGTCGATAAGCCAGAACTGGAGCCCGTCGCGCGTTAGAATGTTTTTTCCGCTCAGGTCGGCGTGGTGCGCCCCCGACTCCGTCAGCCGATTCACCAACGCCGCGATGCGCGCCAGATACTCCGCCACGTCGTTGGAATCGGTTTTGCCGCGCACCAACTTCGCGGCATGCTCCTCAACCGTGCAACACGCGACAAGGGCGGCGGAGAGGAACGCATTGCCGGTGACGAACCCAAGCCAGGCATGCTCGACGTACGCATAGGCGGCGGCCACTGGGATTTGCGCCCGTTCGAGATGCCAAGAGGCGGCCCAGGCCCGTCGATTGCGCCCGCGCCCGCGTTTCACCACGAACGGCCCCACCAGTGTCGTCTCGGCCTTTTTCGACTGCTTCAGCAGCGCGCCTTTCGTCTTCAGGAGGTCCAAGACCGCCCTCACCGGCATCTCCGCGCGGCGCTCTATTCGCATCGTGTGCAACCCTTGGCGCACCACCTCGAGGCGCACGTCATTTTCCATGACGGCCTCGCAACGCAATGGCATCCGACAACCATCCCTTCGCCCGGTACAGCGCATTCCATGAACCTAACGGCAAAGGGCCATAGGCTCGATACAACACCTCGAACATCTCCCCAGAAAGCCCGTTCTTGTCAAAAGATCGCCGGAGCCGCAACAGATTCCGCGTGCGCGCGGTCGCCGACAAGGAGTGCGCGATGCGCGCCTTGTCGAAATCCAACAGCACAATTCGATCGTTCGCAACAAGAAAATTCCGGACCTGCAAATCCGCGTGCCATACGCCCGCCTCGTGCATGGCGAAA
>JAKJDA010000155.1:2172-6972 GCA_022706165.1 Candidatus Hydrogenedentota bacterium
CCGCCGCGCCCGCCAACGCAAGCATCGGAACCGCGTTTCCCCTGGATTCCTGAAGATACTGGAGCAACGTCACGCCAGACGCTTCCCGTGTCGCAATCGCGCCCCGCAACCAACATCCGCTGCGCTCCCAACAAACGCCAAGCGGATCGGGAACGGACAGTCCCTTCTCGACACAGCGCCAATGCGTTCGCAGTTCCCGCAAAGGCCGATTTTCCAGGAGATATCCTTCCGAAATGAGATGCCGCATCAGCCCGCCGCGCCGGTACGGCCGCACAATGCCCGAGCCCTCGGGAAGGGGAAAGCGGAACACGGTTCCCCGTCCGCCGGAACAGAGGGGAACGCACCCCGCGCCGTCCAGGAGGGCGTCGGCGATCACGGCGGCGTCTTGCACACGAACCAGCGCCGTCATGCCATTGCGCTCGATACGCGTAAAAGCGCTAGCAAAATCGGTGGAAGTAGGGCAATCCATTCCTCTATCCCATGCCAGAGATCGCGCGATCAGGGACCGTGCGCGCGCCAGCGGGACCGCACAAGCGGCGATGGCTCCCGGCGCAATTCATGCAGAACAATCTCAGGGGGACAGAAAAAACGCACGGGAATCCCGCACGCGCCCGTTCCCCGCGAAGTATAGCCAATCATGTCGTGATAGGACCAAAGTCCTGCCGTCATCCGGTGGGGGCTCTTGCTGTTATGGATGATAGCCACTCCCCCCGGAAGACAAACCTGACCTCCGTGCGTGTGCCCGCACAACATCATGTCAAACCCGCAGGCCGCGGCTACCTTGTACGTCTCCGGCGAATGCGAAAGCAGCAACGAAAACCCATCGTGAGGAATGCCGTCGCAGGCCTTCTCGAAATTATCCGTCCGGTAAATATGCGGATCGTCCACGCCCGCAACGTAGACCGTGGATCCTTCTCGCTCGATGGGGACATTCTCGTTCAATAAGAAGCGGTACCCCATCCGCTCCAACGCCGGCGCCATCTCGATAAAATCGTGATTCCCCAGCACCGCCAATACCGGCCCCTTGAGATGCCGCCGGATCTTTTCCATCTCGCGCACGGACGTCTCGAATTCCCCAATCGTGCTGGCGCGGTAATCCCCCGTCAGCACGCACAAATCATACTCCAGCCCACGCAATTTCGCTATCAGCCGGTCCGTCAGCGCCAAATCTCGGTCCAAATCAATATGCAGATCACTCAAATGCAACACCCGAAACCCGTGGAACGCCTCGGGAAGCCGTTCCGAGGCAAGAACGCTCCGCCGAACCTGAACATCCAGGTAATTGCGCTTGCCCAGAAATATCAGCCCAGAAAAACGAAGGAAATGGTAGAACGAATTGTGCAGCCACGGCATGTTCTCGATATGAAATAACGTCGTGCCCACAGAAAACATGTTCGCGGCGCGATGGAGCTGGAAATACACCCGCTGCCGATAGAGCGTTGGACCTATCCGCTGTTTGATCCGCTCCATCGCTTCCTCATCCAAAAGCGTTTCCATGCGCGCAGTAGACCATACTCGCGCGTTGCATGCAAATGATCGGGCATATCACCCAAAACGACGCCTTTGTCTACGAAGACTTTATTCGTACTTTCGCGCCATCATTGTGGTATACTTTGCACGAATACGCGAGAAAAGGGGGGATAATGAGCAAAGAGAGCATGCCTTCGTTGGAAATGTTGCTGCGCGTGGGCGATATGGTTCTGGTTCAGCCCGTGCGCAGGCAGGATACGGGAATTCGCTGCAAGGCCCATGTAATCGGGTGGGAGCCGCGTGAATATCTCTTGCTGGAATCATCGCCGTTTGACAGCAACGTCCAGTTCATTCGACGCGGCACCCAATGCATCACGCGATTCGTGTCGGAAGGCCGAGTCTGCGGGTTTCACAGCGCCATCTTGGAAACGCAGCGATGGGGCGACAAACCTTACTTCCGCGTGCAATGGCCCGATGGATTCGAAACGGTGCAAATCCGTCAGCACGAACGCGTCTCCATGAACCTGCCCTGTCATCTTTCCGGAGAAGATAGCGAGACCGACGGATATCTCTGCGACCTCAGCCTTTCCGGTTGTCGCGTCATTTCGCCCGACGCCTATCCCATGAATGCCATCGTGCGGCTTTCCTTCACCTTAAGCGACGGCACGCCCATCTCGCTCGCCTCGGGCGAAATCAAAAACGTCACCCACACCCATCAGGAGTGCATGCTCGGAATCGCGTTTCTGGAGGAAGACCTGTACCTTCGCGGCGAACTCGCGTTCTACCTCGCCACAGCCTTTGGCCGACAACGCGTCGGCGTGCCGCGTCCGAAAACCGTCCTGCTGATCGCGGACTCCGATCCTTCGCACAAAGCCTTAGCGTCTGATCTCCATCAGAACGGATATCCGGCAATCCTCGCACACAGCATTGTCGACGGATTGGGGCGCCTACGCGCCTCAGTGCCCGATCTTCTCCTGATACAAACGAACCTCAACCCCATGCCCGGAAAAGAGATATGCGCCATGATCCGCTCAGACATGGCCTACCAAACCCTTCCCATCTTTTTGTTCGGCCCGGAAATGACCGAATCCATCGCGAAAGCAAGCGGCGCCGACGATCACTTTCCGTCCCTGCCTCCCTTCGAGGATATCGTGAACAGACTGGAGCGGATGTGCCGGACACATAGTCCTTCCCTGGCCGATGAGACGCAACCTATCGAACATGCCGCCCACCAATCCAGCGCCGAAACCGTGGGATGACGCGGATGTCTTGATCGCGATTCTTCGATGCGCTTCACGGAAAGATAGCTTAGATAGCCTTATAATCCAGTGTTATGCGCGCCAGAACCGTGCGCGCGCGAAAAAACTCACACGGGAAGACGCGCGCTATGGGCGAGAAATGCGGCGAACAGGATGGATCAATCGAAGCCCGTGGACTCGTCGAACATGTTCGCTTCTCCTTCCTTCTGGCGAGCGACATGCAGGATTTTCCGGCGCGCTTTCTTGGCGGCATCCGATTCGGGGGCCGCTTGAATGGCCCGCTGCCAATAGGAGACCGCTTCGGGGCGTCGTCCTTGCCGGTAAATGGCATACCCCAAATACGTATACCCCATGGCGCAGTCCGGATCCGTGGTAATGGCTTGCCGAAAACACACTTCAGCTTGGGCATAATTCTTGAAATTGTAAAAATCACGCCCAAGACGCAACAACTGGATTGCTTCCTTGCGGCTTTGCAGCGAAACCCTCCCTTTATTTGACAAAAGGATGCGCTTGGTGTCGTCCCACGTCGATTCCAGCGCCTCGCTCCAGGATTCATCCCCCGATTTCACTCGGCAAGCATGCTCTTTCACATGTTGGGCAAATCGCTTGATTCGTTTTTTCAAACCTTGGGTCATGCTCCGCCTCGTCTGTTAGCCGGAGGGCGCGCGCAATATTCCCGCGCGTCCATATCAGCCCAAAACGTCTTTGTCTGTGCACTCACTATCCCCGCGCCGATGCGCCATATCTTATTCTAGCATCTTTCCTTCCCGTTTGGCAATTTTCACAGTAGTTGTCCGTTATGGCGCTACTATTCAGATTATTCGCTTGAAAACAGTGTAGTGTAAATCTTTCCTACTTCATTAGGTGACTCCAGACTGTCTACAGCACTTTTCGGTGATCGTGGAAAAATTGCGACCGGAGTATCTTTCTATTTCCGACATCCCTGAGTATATCATATCTTTATATAAAAATTACAAAAAATGAGATTATTATTGCGCTTAACAACTGTTGTCCAAAAATCCGGTCTAGCAGAAATAGTTCTGGACATATGTTGCGCAAAGTGCTACTATCTCGCCAGTTTGGATGCCCATTCGGGGAGGGGTGTATTTTGGAGCGGATAAGCGTATTTGTTTCAATGTGTTACGACAGAATTTCCTACTCCCTGCTTACCGCGTCGCACAAGAGCTTGATACGCCACTTTCGAGATGGTTTTGCGTCGTCTGCAACTCCCTTCGCCTGCCATGCCAGGTGTTTTCGAGAGAGGCGCGGACGTTTACAGAGGCACACCCCGTAACAACATTCGGGGTCCAATGAGGGGGCAGAAATGGCGAAGAAAACCACCTCTGCAAAAAAAGAGAAAAACAAAAAGCCAGTTAAGAAAACCCTCTCTCCGCCAAAGAAGAAGCCCATTGCGCGCGCCACGTCAACGCCTGCAAAAAAGGCGAAGTCCGCGAAACAAAGCGTCCCCGCTAAAAAATTGACCAAGCCGTCCGCTCCCCCAAAGACTTCCCCTGCGAGCAAGCCCCGTTCGCCTAAAAAACAGGAAAAAGCCGCGTCTAAAAACATTTCGGCGGCAAGCATCCCCTCCAAACCGGCGGTTACGTCCAGGACAGGTCTCCGTCCTACGGCGAAGGATGCGGCGCGCGATCTTCAAAAGCGGAACAAGACCGCTGTTGTCGCGACGCCCAAACCTGTTCCCGCCCCTGTCGTCTCCAAACCGGCAGGACGCGCGTCAACGGTGAAGCCCCTATCGCGCGAATTTCTGTTTGAACTCGCCAACTCCATCCGGCAGGCAGTGGTTCCCTGCGTGCGGAACGTGAAGGGGCGCGAGGTGATTGGCCATGCCACAAGCGGCGATGCCACCTTCGAAATTGACCGCATCGCGGAGAAAGCCCTGTTGAACTTCCTCAAGGAAGTGAAGGCTCCGGTGGCGTACTACTCCGAAGATGCGGGGTATACGACGTTTTCAAGCGGTCAGCCGCAGCACCTGCTGGTCGTCGATCCGATTGACGGCACCCGCGCCGCGAAATGCGGTTTCGAGAGCTGCGTGGTGTCCGTCGGATGCACGCGG
>JAKJDA010000156.1:0-334 GCA_022706165.1 Candidatus Hydrogenedentota bacterium
TTTGCTGACCGCCTCCACCGGAATGGAACCGGAGGCCTATCCGTATATCCGCGAAAAACTCGCGTCCTTGCGAAACGCCCTGCCGCGCATCCGGTTTGTATACCTACTGGCGGCGCGGGGCTCCGATATTGTGTTTCTTGCGGACAGCGAGCCTCCGGATTCGCCCGATTACTCTCCATTGGGCGAGGTCTATTCCTACGCCACCCCGGCATTGCGCGCTCTTTTCCAGGACGGTCCTCCTTTTGTCGAGGGGCCTGTTTCGGACTCTTTCGGCACGTGGTTCAGCGGCCTGGCGGCGGTCCGCAACCCGGACACCGGAGAAATGCTGGCCGTC
>JAKJDA010000156.1:344-3697 GCA_022706165.1 Candidatus Hydrogenedentota bacterium
GGGCGGATATTCCCGCCGCGGAATGGGAAAGCGTTGTGGCCGCCCAGCGCCTCATTCCCATCGCCTTGACCTTGGCGGCCGCGGTGTTTGTCTTGAGTTTTCTTCTGGCGCATCAACGAATCCGCTTTTCCATGGAACGCGTATACAGCGCCGAGAGCCTGTACCGCGCGCTGGTGGAAGGGACTCCCAACGCGGTAATGCTGCTGGAGCGCACGGGGCGCCTGCTGGCCATGAATCAGCGCGGCGCAACCCTCCTGTGTCCCAATGCCGCCCGCATCGAAGGAACGGCGTTCGTCGATTTGTGGACGCCTGAAACGCGCGCCGAGGCGGAGCGCGCGCTCGAACGGATAGGGAGAGGCGAGAGCGCAACCTTCGACGCGACGCATCGGGCCGACGACAGCCAAAGCTTCGTCTTCAACGTGACCCTCTCGCCGGTCAGCGAATCCGGCGGCGGCATCCCGCAAGCAGTGGCCATCGCCATCAACATCACGGAACGCCGAAAAGCCGAGGAAGCAATCAAGGAGAGCGAACGCAACCTGGCCGTGACGCTGCGATCCATCGGCGACGCCGTCATCGCGACGGACCCGCATGGCCGCGTGACGCAGATGAATCCCGAGGCGGAACGCCTGACGGGGTGGAGCGCCGCCGAGGCCCTCGGAAAGCTTCTTGCCGAGGTATTCCGCATCATCCACGAGGATTCGCGCGAACCCCTCGAGAGCCCGGTCGACAAGGTCATGCGGCTGGACAGCGTGGTCACCCTCGCCAACCATACGCTGCTCATCGCCCGCGATGGAACCGAACATCCCATCGCCGACAGCGCCGCCCCCATTCGCACGGAAGAAGGAGGCGCCATGCTTGGCGTCGTGTTGGTGTTCCGCGACCAAAGCGCCGAGCGGCGCCGCGAACAGGCCTTGCGCGACAGCGAGGAGCGTTTTCGAGCCATAAGCGTCTCCGCGCAGGATGCCATCATCATGATGGACAACGAGGGCTTGATTTCCTTCTGGAACCCCGCCGCCGAAGCGATACTCGGGTATGCCCGCCACGAAGTCCTCGGCAGAGACCTCCACGAACTGCTGACGCCGCCGGCGTTCCAGGAAGCGTACCGGCGCGCCTTTCCCCGCTGGCGCCAGTCGGGAGAAGGCGCCGCCATCGGCAAAACCCTCGAGTTGCAGGCGTTACGCAAGGATGGCCGCGAAATCGATGTGGAGTTCTCCCTCTCATCGGCCTCGTTGGGCGGGCAATGGCATGCGATCGGCATCCTGCGCGACAACACCGAGCGGAAACGCGCCGAAGAAGCCCTGCGCACGGAAGAGCGCGAAAAGGCCGCCATTCTGAATGGACTCAAGGACGTTATCGTGGAATACGTCGACGCCGACATGCGGGTGATTTGGGCCAACGCCACCTTCCGGGAACAGGTGCGCACACCCGTGGAGGACATCACACACGAGCACTGCTTCCGATTGCTCCAGGGCCGCGAATCGGTCTGTCCCGATTGCCCCGCCGCAAAATCTTTCGAAACCGGCCAGGCCGAGGAAGCAGAAGTCGTCACGCCGGATGGGCGCACCTTGATCGCGCGTAGCAATCCCGTCCGCGACGCCGAAGGCGTCATCGTAGGGGTGGTTCACGTCGCGATGGACATTACGGCGCGCACGCAGGCGGAAGAAAATCTGCGCCGGGCCAAGGAGTCCGTCGAAGCCACGAACCGCCAACTCGAGACGGCCATCGAACAGGCCAACCGCCTCGCCCTCGAGGCCGAAGTGGCCAACATGGCCAAGAGCGAGTTTCTGGCCAATATGAGCCACGAGATACGCACGCCCATGAACGGCGTCATCGGCATGACGGGGCTTCTCGTCGACACCGATCTGACGCCGGAACAGCGCGACTATGTCGAGACGCTGCGTTCGTCGGGCGAGGCGTTGCTATCCCTAATCAACGACATCCTCGATTTTTCCAAGATCGAGGCGGGCAAACTCGGGCTCGAAGCGATCGACTTCGATCTGCGCGCCACCATCGAAGACACGATGGATTTGCTCGCCGTGAAAGCCCACGAAAAAAGCATCGAGTTCGCCTGCTACATCGAGCCGGAGACGCCGTCTTGCCTGCGCGGCGATCCGGGCCGGCTGCGCCAGGTCCTCATCAACCTCGCCGGGAACGCCATTAAGTTCACCTCCGAAGGCGAGGTTGTCATCCATGTTTCCTGCGAGGACGAAACGGACGTCATGGCGAGAATTCGTTTCGAGGTGCGCGACACCGGCATCGGCATTCCGAAGGAACGGATGGGCAAGCTGTTTCAGATGTTCTCCCAGATCGACGGTTCCACCACGCGCAAGTATGGCGGCACGGGACTCGGACTGGCCATCTCGAAGAAACTGGCCGAAATGATGGGCGGCGCGATTGGGGTCGAGAGCGAATGCGGCAAGGGCTCGACGTTCTGGTTCACGGCGGCGCTGGAAAAACGCCCCGTCCCCCGAGACGTGATCGTCCCGAAGCCCGGAAACATCCGCGGCGCCCGCGTCCTCGCAGTGGACGATAACGCCACGAACCGTTTTGTCGTGCGCGAACAGTTGCGGTCTTGGGGCTGCCAGGCGGATGAAGCCGCAAACGGCGAGGAAGCCCTCGATAAGCTGCGGCGCGCGGCGCGAAACGGAACCCCGTTCCATATGGCCATATTGGATCAGGAAATGCCCCACATGGACGGAGCCTCGCTGGGCAAAGCCATCAAGGCCGATCCCGAGATTCGCGACGTCATTCTCGTGTTGTTGACCTCGCGCGGACAGCGCGGCGACTCGAAGCGCTTCAGCGAAATCGGATTCGCCGCGTACTTAACGAAGCCTACCCGCGCTTCATCGCTTCACGACTGCCTCGCCATGGCGACC
The DNA here is from genome assembly GCA_022706165.1 of Candidatus Hydrogenedentota bacterium. Taxonomy (GTDB): domain Bacteria; phylum Hydrogenedentota; class Hydrogenedentia; order Hydrogenedentales; family SLHB01; genus JAKJDA01. Next base: position 3,221 of record JAKJDA010000156.1, read on the forward strand.
GCCGCCCAGGAGGGCGCCGCCTCACGCCCGAGCAGACCCGTCGACGCCCTCATCACGCGGCACAAATTGGCCGACGAGAAGCGGCGCCGCGTACGCATGTTGCTGGCGGAGGATAATCCCACAAATCAAAAGGTCGCGCTCCGCATTTTGGAAAAGCTCGGGTTCCAGGCGGACGTCGCCAACAACGGCAAGCAGGCGTTGGACGCCGTACGTGCGCGTGAATACGATCTCGTGTTCATGGACGTCCAAATGCCCGAGATGGACGGCTTCGAAACCACCGAACAAATCCGCCGCCTCGAAGCCAAAACCGGCCGCCACACGCCCATCGTCGCCATGACCGCCCACGCCATGACCGGCGACCGCGAAAAATGTCTGGAAGCCGGTATGAGTGAATACATTTCCAAACCGGTCAAAAAAGAGGCTCTTGTCGAAGTTCTTGCCCGTATTTACGCCTGATTTTTTCCGGGAGCGCCGGAA
>JAKJDA010000156.1:3707-6920 GCA_022706165.1 Candidatus Hydrogenedentota bacterium
GTATCGTCCGTCGTCCTCACGCCGACTTCGCCGCCCCCTCCGTCGCCACGGGCCCAGACGGGCAGCCTCTTCGATAGAGAGGGCCTCCTGAACCGCCTGCAAGGAGACGAGGATCTGTTTGCGGAGATCGTCGCGCTGTTTCTGGAAGACGCGCCCCGGCAGATTGCAAACCTCAAAGAGGCGCTGATGGAAGGCGATTGCGAAAAGATGATGCGCCACGGACACACCCTGAAAGGGGCCGCCGCCAACTTCGGCGCAGAACCCCTGCGAAACGTTGCGCTGCAGATCGAAACGGCGGGAAGAAACAAGCAGATCGATCGCCTTTCGCGGCTGATCGAACAGGCGGAACGGGATTTTGATGACCTTGTTGAACGTCGCCGCATCGTGATTGCGCGCAACGTCCGGACGTTTACCAACATCCGGAGGGCGCCTCAACGGAGCGCGCCAAAGCGCGTGAAAAAATCGGGAAACGTCTTCGACACACAGGCGGGATCGTTGATCCGGACGTTTGGAATGCGCAGGCCCGCCATCGCGAAACTCATCGCCATGCGGTGATCTTCGTACGTGTCGATAGCCGCGCCATGCAGCGGACCGGGCACGATGCGCAGTCCGTCCTCGTATTCCTCCGCCTCCGCGCCCAGCTTGCGCAGTTCCGTGACCGTCGCCCGAATGCGATCGCACTCTTTGATGCGCAGATTGCCGACGTTGCGAATGGTCGTCGGCCCCTCGGCAAACAACGCCGTCACCGCGAGCGTTTGCGCCATGTCGGGCATTGCATTCAGATCGATGTCCACGCCGCGCACGCGTCCGTCCGATCGCACCTCGAGCCAATCCGGCCCCTCGGCAACCGTGCAACCCATGCGCTCCAGCACGCCCGCAAACTGCACATCGCCCTGCAACGACCGCCGCGTCAAATGCCGCACGCGCACGCGACCGCCCGCAATCGCAGGCGCCGCCAGAAAATATGACGCCCCCGAGGCGTCCGCTTCGATGGCGTAACGCCCGGGCGCATATCTCTGGCCTGCAGGAACGCAAAACGCGGCATACGCCTCGTGCGCGACCGATACGCCGCGCTCGGCCATCATCGCAAGGGTCAGATCAACGTACGGCTTCGAAACAAGTTCGCCGTCCACCATGATCTCGGCGGGATCGCTCGCGCACGCCGCCGCCATCAACAAGCCGCTCAGATACTGACTGCTTGCATTGCCGCGGATATGCGTCCGCCCTCCGAACGCGCCCGTGGCGCGCACCGTCAACGGGGGACACCCCGTCGGGGCCGAAGCCTCGACGCCCCATCCGGCCAGGGCAGCGACGAGATCGTCAATAGGACGCTGCCGCATGCGCTCTGTGCCGTCGAACATGACCGTGCCGTCGACCGTCGCGCATGCCGCCGCAAGGAAGCGCATCGCCGTGCCTGAATTTCCCACGAACAACGGGGAGGACGGCGCGCAAAACGGCCCGCCCGATACGGCAATCCCCTCGTCGGTGCGCGTGCATGCAACGCCCAGCCCGGTCAGCCCCGAAAGCATGTACGTTGCATCGTCGCAATCCGCCGCGCCTTCCCGCCATGACCAACGCCCGCGCCGTGCAACTCTTCGATCCCGGAATCGAAACCGTCGCGTCCAAATCCCGCCGAGGCGTTATCGTGATCGCATCCATGTCTCTACCCGCCGCTTATGTCTCGCCGCAATGAAACCGTCCGGCGCTGCACGCCCATTCCAAACCCCGTGCCCTTATCGCCTGTAAATCCACTCCGGATCGCGGTATTTTCCCTCCGCGAGCGCCGTCGCTAAACCGTTCTCGTGCGCTGTCATCACGGACGGCGTTTCCGGCGCGCCGAACGCCGTCCGCACAATGCCGCGCAATGCCGCGGCGTCGAGCGGGAGATTCGCCACGAATTCGCCATGTCGCCGCGCCGCTCGATAGGCGGGGCGATCCCGCGGCTCGGGAAGATACCGCGCCATCCATTCCCACGACATCCCATACAACAGCGTGCCATGATGCAGCAGGGCGCGCCGCCTTCGCTTCTGCGCATGACCGCTCACCTTCACCCCAGCAACGGCGATGTCTGAAATGCCGGCAGGCGCCAACGCTATCCCCCCCGCCTGAAACGCCTGGCAGAGCAAGCCAAGAAGATAGGCGTACGAGGGGCGAAGCTGCGCCACCTCCGGATGCTGGGCATACGATAAGAAAAGCGCATAATTAAGACAACCCGGGCCTTGCAGCACGCAGCCCCCCGCCGAACAGCGCCGTTGCACGGGGACGCCGTCCGCCTGGCACGCATCGAGATTCACGACCTCTCGAAGAACTTGCCCCACCCCCGCCACGACGAACGTGCAGGGGCTCTCCCAAAAACGAAGCGTGCCCGGACTTTGCCCCGTTTCAACGGCATCGAGTATGGCCTCTTCCGTCGCAAGGTCGAGATCCGGACTGCCGCATGAGATATCCAACAGCCGCTCAACGCGCATGATGCCTCGCCCGTACACGATCGCCGCCTCGCCACATGGCCCCTCTCAAAACGCCTACCCGTGCAACAACAAAACAAGCAATCCCGCGGCAACGCGACGCGCCGTCACGGGATTGCCCGTTTTTTGCTCGCTCTCGGCGCCGCAAGGCGCGCCCATCGTCGCGATATTATCCGCAGCCGCAACCGCAGCCGCAGGACGGCTTCTTGTTGCACCACTCGAGGACCTTCACGATCACGAAATCGATCTCTTCCTGGGTCAGTTCGGGGAACATCGGCAACGAGATGCAATTCGCGGCGTTGGCTTCGGTGTTCTTCAGGCTGCCCACGATGCGGGCTTGCTTGCCCCAAGGATAGCCTTCCTGTTGGTGGATCGCGATCGGGTAGTGGCACTTCGCATCAACGCCCTGCGATTCGAGGAACGCGAGCATCTCGTCGCGCTTGCCATCCTGCGTCTCGACGACGTAAAGGTGGAAAACGTGGCGGTAGCCCGGCAACGTGTGCGGCAGTTTGAACGACGTGCCCGACAGCGCCTTCGTGTACATCGCGGCGATCTCGGCGCGGCGGTTCGACCACGCGTGGATGTGCTTCAGCTTGACGCTGAGGATGGCGGCGTGCAGGTCGTCGAGACGGCTGTTGAAGCCGAACGAGTGGACGCTGCGCTTGAGCGAACCGTGGTTGCGCAGGCGCTTGACTTCGGTGGCGATGCGCTCGTTGTTGGTGATAATCGCGCCGCCATCGCCGAAGGT
>JAKJDA010000157.1 GCA_022706165.1 Candidatus Hydrogenedentota bacterium
CCCCTTTGGCTTTGGCGACCGTGAAGCCCGCCGCTTCGATATGTCGCCACACCACATCATCCCGGCGCCCAAGCACATCCACGCCTTCCGACAGGTAAGGCGCATACGTTGCCGGGGACTCGTACAAAATCCTTACAAACGTTTCGACGGATTGCGCCTCCACGGCGCACTGCGGCGGCGGAGCAGCTACGGGACGCTTGCCGCCGTTGGAAACCACCAGAATTTTCCCGGCATCCTGAATCAAAAACGCCAATCGCACCGACTCCTCCAACGCGAGCGCGCCCCGGAAACGCTCCAGCGGCGTCCCTGTCTTCAAAAACATGGCCCGCAATTCGGGAAACAGGGGAAATTGACGATCCACGTGATAGTACGTACGGTTGCCCTCGACACGACGATATAACAGCCCCGCCGTCGTCAGCCGATCAAGTTCGCGCTGGACGGCCCGAAGCGGCAAGGCGGTCGCCGCCTCGACTTGACGCTGGTAATAGGGGCGAACGGGATCGAGCAGCAACAGACGCAGCACCGCCACACGCGCCTTCGAGGTGAACAGGACGTCGAGAGCCTGATTGAGATTTTTTTGACCAAATAATGTAGTCATATTACAAAAAATATATTGTCACGAAAACTATTTATCGTTCTATAATTCATTTGATTCCCCTAGCAGGCCATATCCTTATACTGCATTGTATACATTTTGTCAAGATAAATTCCGATATATTTGAATTTATTTTATATCTTGCCATCTCTTGACTTCTATTTATATCTGAATATATCAAAATAAATATGTATTGACTATAAAATATAGTCTACATATACGGAGCGCTTTTCTTGACGAAAACGTTGAGTGTATGTTGATTTCGAACGAAAACGTGTCTTGTTTTCAAAAAAATACATATATGTATCAACATATCGAAAAAATGACCCGCGAGAAAGACGCATTTCTCTGGCATTTTCCGGAGACTTCCGTGGCGCCACGGCTACAACCCTTTATGGAAAAACAATTTGCGCGTTTGGATCCGCCGTTTTGGCGGCGAATGGTTGTAACTGGCACATGACTTGCTCTTGCGGGCATGCATGTAGGCATGTCGGTCCGGCAGGGCGTCTACCTGGGACGATTTATCCGGACGAACCGCGAGGAGGTGGCGTCGTGAAGAAGATTGAGGCAATCATCAAGCCGTTTAAGCTTGAAGAGGTGAAGGAAGCGCTTGCGGGGGTGGCCGTCCAAGGCATCACCGTCACCGAGGTAAAGGGATTTGGGCGGCAAAAGGGCCATAAGGAGCTGTACCGCGGGGCGGAATACGTGGTCGAGTTCCTCCCGAAGATCAAGCTGGAGATTGTCGTCGCCGATGGCGCGTGCAAGGCGGTGGTGGACGCGATCGTGAAGGCGGCCTCGACGGGTCGCATCGGGGACGGCAAGATTTTTGTGTCGGGCGTGGAGGACGCGGTTCGCATTCGCACGGGCGAGACGGGCGACGCTGCGCTTTCCTGAGGAAGCGGCGGCGCATCGGCGAAGGAAACATGCAGGCCTGCGGGCCGCAAGCCATAGGAGGATGAAGACGTGTTACGCATAGCAACAGGAACAAGCGGGCGCAGGCTTTTGGCGGGCGCGGGGATGGCGCTCTCGGCGATAGGGTGGGCGGCCGTGGCGGCGGCGCAGGAGACGGTAGCCGAGGCGCCCCAAATAGACTCGGGCGACACGGCGTGGATGCTGACGTCGATGGCGTTGGTGTTGTTCATGACGATCCCTGGCCTGGCGCTGTTTTACGGCGGCTTGGTGCGGACGAAGAACGTCCTGTCGGTGTTGATGCAGTGTTTCGTGATCACGTGTCTGGTGACGGTGCTGTGGGCGATTTACGGGTATTCGATGGCATTCAGCGCCACGGGCATGGAGAAGGGCGTGTTGAACTGGCATTCCTTCGTCGGCGCGTTCGACAAGGCGTTCTGCCGGGGAATCAGCGTCGACAGCGTCACGGGGACGATTCCCGAGAGCGTCTTCTTCTGCTTCCAGTTAACGTTTGCGATCATCACGCCGGCGCTGATCATCGGGGCCTTTGCAGAGCGCATGAAATTTTCGGCCATGTTGTGGTTCATGGCGCTGTGGGTGACGATTGTCTACTTCCCAATCTGCCACATGGTCTGGAGCGGCGACGGCGCCCTGATGTGGGACTGGGGCGCGTTGGACTTCGCGGGAGGCACGGTGGTGCACATCAACGCGGGCATCGCGGCCTTGGTCTGCGCGCTGATGCTGGGCAAGCGCAAGGGCTTTCCGACTTCGCCGATGATGCCGCACAACCTGACGTTGACGGTCGTGGGCGCTTCCATGCTATGGGTCGGCTGGTTCGGGTTCAACGCCGGTAGCGCGGTCGCCGCGAATGGGCGCGCGGGCATGGCGATGCTGGTGACCCAGTTGGCGACGGCGATGGCGGCCTTGGCGTGGATGACCGTTGAATGGATGAAGCATGGCAAGCCGAGCGTTTTGGGCGTCACCACGGGCGCGGTCGCGGGTCTGGTCGCGATCACCCCGGCTTCCGGGTTCGTCGGCCCCATGGGATCTCTCGCGATTGGCGCGGCGGCAGGCATTATCTGCTTCTTCAGCGCGACGACCATGAAGCGCTTCTTCGGCTATGACGATTCGCTGGACGCCTTCGGCGTGCACGGCGTCGGCGGAACGGTCGGCGCGCTGTTGACCGGCGTCTTCGCGGCGTATTCTCTGGGCGGACAGGGAACGGGCGCGGACAGCGATATCGCCATCCTTCCCCAGCTCGTGGTTCAGATCAAGAGCATTTTGGCGACCTTGGTCTGGTCAGGCGGGGTTTCCGCCGTGATCCTCTTTATTTTGGACAAGACCCTTGGCCTGCGCGTGAACGACGCGGAGGAAACCGAGGGCTTGGACATCACGCAGCATGATGAAAAGGGCTACAACTTCTAGTCCGATCGTATCAACGCTCTACGCCGCCCCGGCTTGCGCGCGATGCCGCGTACGCCGGGGCGCGGCGTATGTGATTGGCGATGCATCGTTGCGCTATGATTGGCGTCCTTGGCGAAACGGAATGTTCCGCGATGCGCGATCACGCTCCGGGCGCATGCCGGCCTTGTACGCCTTACGGGGCGCCGCATTGGATGATTTGAGCCGTGCGCCCACGAGGCTTGGCGTATTTCCGACGCCGTAGTCAACGAGCAGGAGAACGTGCATGCAATACCGAAGACTCGGGAGTAGCGATCTCAACGTATCTGTCATCGCCTTTGGGGCGTGGCAATTGGGCGATCCGGCGTATTGGGGCGTCGACGATCGAGCCGATGCCGCCGCAACGGTTCATGCCGCGCTGGACGGAGGCGTCAATTTTTTCGATACGGCTGAACTGTATGGCCAAGGGCAGTCGGAGGAAGCGTTGGGCGAAATTCTCGGCGCAAAACGCAAGGATGTCTGCATCGCCAGCAAGGTTTCGCCGGACCATTGCGCGCCCAGTGAACTGCGCGCGGCGTGCGAAAACAGCCTCCGACGTTTGGGAACGGATTTCCTCGATCTCTATCAGGTGCACTGGCCTTTTCGACACGTTCCGTTCGACGACGCCTGCGCCGAATTGCTGCGACTCCGCGACGAAGGCAAAATCCGCTGGATCGGCGTTTCGAACTTCGGCCCTACCGATCTGCGGGCGTGGCTCTCGGCCGGTCCGTGCGTCTCGAACCAATTGGGCTACAGCATTCTTTTTCGCGCCATCGAGTATGAGACGCTTCCCCTATGCCGGGATTGCGACATCGGCGTCATGGCGTACATGCCCCTTATGCAGGGTTTGCTTTCCGGACGTTGGACCAGCGCTGATGACGTGCCCCAAAATCGCCGGCGCACCCGGCATTTTGCGGGAAGTCGGCCCGGCGTCCGTCACGGCGGCCCGGGCTGCGAAAAACGCACCTTCGACGCCATCGCGCAACTCAAAGACGTCGCCCAGGAATGGGAGATGTCCTTGTCCGCCATGGCGATCGCGTGGACGCTGGCCCGACCGGGCATCGCGACGGCGGCGCTTGGCGCGCGCAAGCCGGAGCAACTTCTGGAAAATTTGAGGGGGGCCGACCTCTCCCTCACGTCGTCCATGCTGGAACGGATCGACGCCATAAGCGATCCCCTGAAACAAGAACTCGGCCCCAACCCCGACCTGTGGCTTTCGGGAAGCGACGCCCGGATTCGCTGACCCTGCGCTTGCGCAAGGGAAAAGGCGCGCCTGGGTCGCGGCCGGGATCGTCGAGACGACTCCGGGAGGCGCCCCATTCCCGGCGCGCGCCCGTGGGAACGAGACGCAAACGGTCGGCGGGCAATGGGTTTGTTGACTCGGAGGAGCGCTTTCGGGCATGATTCAAGCGTTTCTCGCAACCCCCAATTGAAGGAGAAGAGCCGTGTATAAGCTTGCCGTGGTTCCCGGTGATGGTATTGGCGCGGAAGTGACGAATGAGGCCTTGAAGGTTTCGCGCGCGGTCGCGGACGTGGAAGGGTTCACGTTCGAGACTCAGGAATACGATTTCGGCGGAGAACGCTACAAGCGGACCGGCGAGACGCTTCCGGATTCGGCCATCGAGGAATTCAAGAAATTCAGCGCCATCTATCTCGGCGCCATTGGTCACCCCGACGTGAAGACGGGCGTGTTGGAGAAGGGCATTCTCCTCAAAATCCGCTTCTCGTTGGATCAATACATCAACCTGCGCCCGGTCAAGCTCTATCCCGGCGTGTGGACTCCCATCAAAGACAAGGGGCCGGAAGACATCGACTTTATCGTCGTGCGCGAGAACACGGAAAGCTTGTACGTCGGCATCGGCGGCAACTTCAAATACGGCACGCCGGACGAAGTCGCGCTGCAGGAAATGGTCTGCACGCGCAAGGGCGTCGAACGTTGCGTTCGCTATGCCTATGAACTCACCCAAAAGCGCAACCGCCGGAAACAACTTCATCTCTGCGACAAATCGAATGTCCTCACCTACGGGCACGATCTGTGGCAGCGCGTGTTCAAGGAAGTCGGCAAAGAGTATCCCGATGTGAAACAAGAACACGCCCACGTCGACGCGATTTGCATGTGGTTCGTGAAGAACCCGGAGTGGTTCGATGTCATCGTGACGGACAACATGTTCGGCGACATCATCACCGACCTGGGCGCGATGATCCAGGGCGGTCTGGGCGTCGCCGCCGGCGCGAACATCAACCCCGAAGGCGTGTCGATGTTCGAGCCGATTCACGGGTCCGCGCCAAAGTACGCCGGCAAAAACGTCATCAATCCCATCGCGGCCATCGCGTCCGCTGGCTTGATGTGGGAAACCCTGGGCCAGCCGAAAGCGGCGGCGCGCATCGAGAACGCCATTGCGAAGGCATTGGGCGAAGGCCATATCAAAACCCTCAGCGCGGGCGGCGACAAGTCGACCACCGAAATCGGCGATCTGATCGCGAAGTTCGCCAGCGCCTAGCGCAGACCTTTCTTGCCGCGTTCAACACGGCAAGGCAAAGATGCGTGGCGCGTTTGTTCTTTCGTGATGGGTCAATGCGGGAGGGACGATCGTCGTGGCCGAAAAAGACCTTAAACAGATGTACCGCACGCGCACGGTGGGCGATTTTCCCGCCTCGATCGCGATCATGGGGCGTGAGTACGCCAAGATCGAAGACCTGCGCTACGGCACCAATCCACATCAGCCCGCCGCGTTTTATCGGCCCGCGGACGGCAAGGGGCTCGTGCTCGGCGCATACGAGTTGCTGAAAACCGGCAAGAGCGGCCTGTCGCAGACCAACATCGAAGACATGCACCACGCGGTCGGCATTCTGAAATATATGCCGCGGGCGGCGTGCGCGGTGATGAAGCACTGCAATCCTTCCGGCGTCGCCATCGAAACGGACGGACGATCGCTCAAGGACGTCTACCTGCGGGCGCGCGACGCCGATGCCCAGGCGGCCTTCGGCAGCGTGGTCGTGTTCAACCGCGCGGTGGACGCTACGACCGCCGAGGCGATCATGGAGACGATTGTCGAAGGCGTCGCCGCGCCGGGGTTCGCGCCGGATGCGTTGGAGGTCTTCAACGATTTTGACCGCTTCAAGCGCAACAAGGAAATCCGCATTATGAAGCTGCCGGATTTCGCGCGGTTGCCCAAGTATATCGACGAAGGAACGGACGTGCTGGAGATGAAATTCTTCGACGACGGCAGCGTCGTACTGGCCACGCCGTACTTGTCGCGCGTGAAGAGCGCGGCGGACCTCGTGCCCGCGTACAACGAACATGCGAAGAAGGGCCGTATCGACATTGCGCGGCAACCGACCGCGCGCGAGTTGGATGATCTCCTTTTCGCGTGGTACGTCAACATCCACGTCCGCTCAAACGGGTGCGTCATCGCGCGCAACGGACAGACCCTCGCGGTCGGCACTGGGGAACAGGACCGCGTCGGCGCGATTCAACAGGCCGTCGCGAAGGCCGCCGCGAAGTACAAAGGCGACGAAACGCTCGAAGGCGCGGTGATGTCGTCGGACGGTTTCTTCCCGTTCCGCGACGCCGTCGATGCGGCGGTGAAGGCGGGCATTACGGCGATCGTCCAGCCCGGCGGCAGCGTCAACGACTACGACGCGATTGTCGCATGCAACGAAGCCGACGCCACCATGGTTTTCTCCCTGGAACGCTGTTTTTCGCACCACTGAATTTCAACGGCATCGCACTGGGGCCGTCGCCCGGAAAGGCCGACATGGCGCGGACCGTTCTTATCACCGGAAGTTCGACGGGGATCGGACGCGAGACGGCGCTGTTGTTCCAACGCTTGGGCTGGAATGTCGCGGCCACGATGCGCCATCCCGATCAGGAGCGGGAACTCACGCGGCTCCAGCGCACGATCTGCCCTCGCCTCGATGTGA
>JAKJDA010000158.1 GCA_022706165.1 Candidatus Hydrogenedentota bacterium
GCCGATGATGCGCCGGAGCATTTTGAGCATGCCTTCGACCGCCTCGTTCAGATCGAACACCTTGGGGGCGATGGTCTGCTTGCGGGCGAAGGCCAGCAACTGCTGCGTGATCTCGGCGGAGCGTTTGGCGGCGCTGAAGATTTGGTTCAAGTAATCGCTTAACAGCTCATCGGAGACGACATGGTTTATGGCCAATTCCGCATAGCCCAGGATGATGCCCAGCATGTTGTTGAAATCGTGTGCGACGCCGCCGGCCAGTCGACCGACCGATTCCATTTTTTGGGCCTGCGCCAACTGTTCCCGCAGGTGTTGGCGTTCTTCTTCGGCCCGTTTGCGCGCGGTGACGTCGGTGAAAATGCAGGCGAATTGGTTGGGGGCGGGCCGGAAGGCCGTCACTTCGAAATACTTGTCCATTTCGTCGGAGCGGTTTTCAAAATGCGTCGGCTTGCCCGTCAGCGCCACATTGCCGTACGTTTCTATCCAGTAAGGCTCCGTGTTCGGCAAAACCTCGAGCACCGTCCTGCCCACCACGTCATTGGCTTTCAGCCCGGTGATGCGTTCGAAGGCGGGATTGACCGCCAGGAAGCGGTAGTCTATCGGGCGCCTCTGATCGTCGCAGAGGATTTCGTGCACGGCGAAGCCGTCCAGCATCTCGCGGAAGAGCATCCGGTAGTCTTGTTCGACTCTGCGGTGCGCCGTGACGTCGCGACTGATGGAGAGCACGGACTCCACGCGTCCGTCGGCATCGAGTTCTGGCACGAGGCGCCAGTTGAAAATGCTTTGCTTTTTCGCGGTCTCGAAGGTGAACTCGGTTTCGAACGGTTTCCGGCTGTCAAAGACGAGGCGGATGGACTGTTCCAAAAACGCGCACAGGGGCTCCGGGTATCCGAGTTCGCGATGGGTCTTGCCGATGAGGAGACTCGCCAACATTCCCGTCGCCTCCGCGCTGTTGTCCGAAGCGAAGAGATGCCGTCCGTCGCGGTCGAATCGCATGACGATATCGGGCATGCCTTCCACCAGCGTGCGGTGTTTGGCCTCGCTTTTGCGCAGTTCCTCTTCGGCGCGTTTTTGGTTTTCCAACATCCGGGCCTTCATCAAGGCGATGCTGACCTGGCCGGCGACCGATTCGAGGAAGTTGATCTCGTCCTGACTCCAGGGCTGTTGCTGCAGCACCCGGTTTATGGTGAACAGATAATATCCGTGCTCGTCGAACGCGAAGGGGTGCCACATCAGGCTTTTGATTTTGAGCTGATCGTGAAGAATGCGGCTTGAATCGTTCTCCATGAAAAGGGCGTTCACGGCGTCGGCATGGCTTGCGACGGGCCGCCGCGTTTCGCGGATATGCAGGAAGGCGCTGTGGAACATCTCCAGGGAGGCGTATTGGCCTTTTGTCGGCGCGATGTCCGGATGATCCAGCCGAATCCATTCGCAAAGAGCGGTGATGCGGTTTTCCGCGAAGGAGACGTCGTAAATCAGGATTCGGTCCACCTGCAACGCTTCTCCGATGACCCGGTTGCTGATGTCCAGGATGGATCCTGGGTCTTCGCTCTCGATAATGGCTTCCGAGATCACGTTCAAGGCGCGCGAAAACGTCAGTTGGCGTTCGCGACGTTCTTGGAGGGCGTTGCGCTCGGCGATGTCGGTGGCGATGCTGAGCACGGCGGGCTGTCCGTCCCAGTCGATGAATTTGGCGAGCACTTCCAGCGGGAAGCTCGAGCCGTCCTTGCGGCGGTGAACCACCTCGAATCGCGCTTCGCCATTTTCGACGATGCTCCGGATGCGCTCGGCGATGAGGGCTTCGCTCTCGGGCATGTCGATCGCATGCAGGTTGAGGGCAAGGAAGTCTTCGGTGGCGTCGTAGCCGTGCAACGAGGCGGTTGCGCGGTTGGCGAACAGAAAACGTCCGTCGGTATTGTGAATGGTGATGGCCACGGGCGCGGCGTCCAGCATCTGTCCCAACAAGGCGATGCGGCTTTCTCGCTGCTTGCGGCCGGTCAGGTCGCGGCAAAAACAGATAACCCGGCCGCCCTGCTCCTCCAGATAGGTTGCGGAAACTTCCACGGGCCAAATGCTTCCGTCTTGGCGCCGGTGACGGGTTTCGAACAACTCCGATCCGTTGGCCATGATGCGTTTCACGCGGGCGGCGGTCTCGGCGGGCGATTCGTCGGCGTCGATGTCGCCGATGGTCATCCCGATCAATTCGTCCCGCGCGTATCCCGACATGACGCAATAGGCCTCGTTGACTTCAATAAGACGATGCTGAGGGTCGATCACCCAAAAGCCGTCCGCCGAAGTCTGGAGGATCGTGCGCAAATAGCGTTCGCGCGCACGCAGTTCCTCCTGACTTTTCATGTTCTCGACGGATTTCCAGACCGCTTCCATCAGCAGCGTGAGTTCGAGGGAATCGTCCTCGTCGTATGGGGATAGCTTGTTGGCCACGCCGACGACGGCGACGATTCGGTCGTTTTGCATCACGGGGACGGTCAGGAATCGGGTCAGGTGGACATGTCCTTCCGGGATTCCTTTTTTCAGCGGGTGATGCGCTTGAAAATCGTTCAGGACGATGGGGCTGCGTTGTCGCACCGCCTCGCCCCAGATGCCCGTCTTGTCCAATTCATAGCAGGTTTGCGGGTCGATGACGGCGCATTCCTTCATGACGTCCTTCGACCAGGTGTTCAGGATGAATTCCTTGCGATCTTCGTCATAAAAATAGATATAGCCGATGGCGCTTTGGGTAAGCTCGAGGGCCCGGTCCAGGGCATGGTCCAAAAACGCTTGCAGGTTCACGACGGGGCGTTGCAGAATTTCGGCCACGGCTTTCATGCGTTCCGCGTGGCGGAGCATTTTTTCCTGGGCGCGCTTGCTTTCGGTGATGTCCGTGTGCGATCCCACCACGCGGACCGGCTGCCCGTCCGCGTTGCGGTATACGGAGCCCCGCGCCAAAATCCACCGATAGGCCCCGTCTTTGTGTCGCATGCGAAATTCGACATGATACCGCCAACTGACGTCGGCGACGGCGCGCTGGATCCGTTCGAGGGTCGGCTGCAGATCGTCGGGGTGGACGCGGCTCTCCCATTCCTCGAAAGCATCGCTGATCTCGTGTTCCGCGCATCCGAGTTGCTCTTTCCATTCGCGGGAATAACGGACTTTGTTCGTGGCCAAATCCCAATCCCATAGGCCGACGTTCGCCGCGCGGACGGATTCCAGGAGCCGCAGGGAGGTCTCCCGAAGATTCTCCTCGATCCGCTTGCGCTCGGTGATGTCCTGGAGGGAGCCCGCGAGGCGCAGGACGCGTCCCTTTGCGATATGTTCCGCCCGGCCGCGCGCCACGCAATGACGGATTTCGCCGTCTGTGCGAATGATGCGCAACTCCAGCTCGTACGGCGTTCCGTCGGTCAGGCATCGTTTGACGGCCAGTTGGAGGCGTTGCATGTCCTCGGCGACGAACAGGCGCGCCTGTTCTGCAAAAGACGGTGCGCCTTGGGCGGGGTTCCGTTGAAAAAGGCGAAAAAGTTCGTCCGACCAGCGCGCCTGATCTTCGTCCACGATCCATTCCCAACTGCCGATATGGGCGATGGACTCGGTGCGGGCAAGCATGGCGTGGCTTTCGCGCAGGGCGTGCGCGGCTTCGATTTTATGGAGGGCAAAGGCCAGATCGCTGGCAATTTCGTTAAAAAGCGCGAGTTCCTCCAGATCGTGGGCATAGGCGGCGGGAACGGAGGCTGTCAGGACGCCGTAGACCTTGCCGCCATGGCGCAAGCGGCGGCTCACTCCGACGCGCTCGCCGCATTTCGTCGACATGGGGCAGTCGGGACATTCGGTATGTGGATCCGTCAGGATGACGATTTCGCCGGAGTCGAGGGCTTGTCTCATGCAGCGGGGGCGTTCGCCTGCTTCGAGGCGTTGGCGCAATGCCGTGAAATCGCCGTTGGCTCCCGACGCGGCCGTCGCCACGACGGCCCGGCCTTCCTGGTCCAACAGGGCGATCCAGGCGTTCTGATAGCCCATGGTTTCAGTCAGGTTTGTGCAAGCCTGCTCAATCAAGCGGAAGGGGTCATCCTCGGCCACGATGAGGTGATTGACGTGGCGGATGGCCCACAGAGCCTGCAACGTGCGGTTCGCGCGCGTTTCGGCGGCGGCCAAACGGCGCTCGATCTCTTCATGCGTCGGAGCCGGATCGTCGACCATGCGTCTCCTTGAGGGAGCAAAAGCTGCATTTTTCTTCCCGGCAATTATCCCGATGTCGCCCAAAGCAGTCAAGCGCTTTGCAGGCAGGGGCGACGTTCGAAAAACGATAGGTGCGGCGAACGCCGCATTTGCGGTATGATGCTGCATTCCCGGCGGTTCAGCGCAACGGAAGGCGGCGGGCGGATTCGGCCCGTAACGCAGAGGACGCGGTTGCGTGAAATCCGGGATAGGACGATCGGGTTTTATGTTCGAAGACCGACAAATTCATGACGTTCATGTTCTTGAGACGGTCCCGCTCATCACTCCGCAGGAGCTCAAGACGACGCTGCCGATGACCGATGCCGCGCGCGCGACCGTCATTCAGGGACGCGCGGCGGTGCGCGCCATATTGGCGCAGGAAGACCCGCGCCTTATGGTGGTGGCGGGTCCCTGTTCGATACACGACGAGGAAGCGGCATACGAGTACGCCGAACGTCTTGCGCGACTGCACGCGGCCTTGGGCGATCGCATGCTGATCGTCATGCGGGTCTACTTTGAAAAACCCCGCACCATCATTGGTTGGAAAGGCCTCATCAGCGATCCCGACATGGACGGATCGAGCGATATTACCAAAGGCTTGTGCAAGGGCCGGCGCATTCTCCTGAAAATCAACGAAATGGGCTTGCCCGCCGCTACGGAACTGCTCGACCCGATCGTTCCGCAATACATCGCCGATCTGGTCAGTTGGTCCGCCGTCGGCGCGCGCACGACGGAATCGCAAACGCACCGTGAAATGGCCAGCGGCTTGTCCATGCCGGTCGGTTTCAAGAACAGCACCGACGGCAATTTGCAGATCGCGATCGACGCCATGCAGTCCGCGCGTTATCCGCATAGCTTTCTGGGCATCGACCAGGAAGGCCGGACCTGCATCATCCGCACCCGCGGCAATCCGTGGGGACACATCATCCTGCGCGGCGGACGCGGCAAGCCCAATTACGAGGCCTCTCACGTCGCCGCCGCCGCCGAGCAATTGCGTAAGGCCGGTTTGCCCGCCCTCGTGATGGTCGATTGCAGCCACGCGAATTCCGAGAAGAGATTCGAGCGGCAAATCGTCGTGTGGCGCGAATGCATCGAACAACGCCGCAGTTGGAACAAGGCCATTGTCGGCCTTATGCTCGAGAGCAACCTCGAGGAGGGCGTGCAGCCTCTGCCCCCAAAGGGCAAGGTCCTCCGGCGCGGCGTCTCCATCACCGATCCCTGCCTTGGCTGGGACGCCACCGAGGAACTTTTGCGCGAGGGATATGCCCTTCTCGAAGGGCGCCTATAGCGCCTTTCCTGCCGCCGGGGAGCCGCGTATGCGCGGAGCGATTGATTGAGTCCCGAGAGAAAGGTAGACTGCCCCGGTATGGTTTTTGGGCAAGGAACAGCGGAACGAGAAAGATCCATAGCAATGCCTCATGGTCGTGGAAATGCCGGGTACAGTCTGAGCGAGTTGATCATTTTGTTTATTTTGGTGGCTTTGGTGACGGGGTTTGTGGTGTGGAATTGGGACAAATTTTCGGGGAAGCCCGCCGCGAAAACGATCCAGACGGAAGCGGCCGATGTCGAGACAATCGTGAAGGCCCTGGGGCATTATGCGGCGCAACGGCAAGCCGAGGGCCGCACGCCGGTGTATCCGCTCGAGTTGGACGCGGCGCCGGTGGGGGCGGAATCGAGCGACGAAACGCCATTGTTTACGGCTATCATTGACGGCGGCGTGCGGAGCGGGTGGGCCAAGATCGGCGTGAATCAGTATGTGTACGCGTCTGGGCAACACGATCGCACGGACATGCGAGAGGTCTATTCCTACGATCCGGACACCGGCGTTTTTCGCAAGAGCGCGAAGGCCAAGGACGCGATGACGCGTCGGGCGCCGCCGGGAACGCGCGCGGCGACGGTTTTTCTGTAAAAGGAGTTGTTGCAGACGTGTATATTTCAATCCGGGACGCATTGTTATGCGATCCAGCGTTGGGGATGCCTGCGGATACGGCGCGCGCCTTGGGCGTGGGCGCGGTCGAGATCGCGTTGCGCGATGATTTTACGGTCTGTGCGATGGATTCGAAGGGGACGGTTCCTCTGCGTTCCGCCGCGGACGCCGCTGCGTATCGATCGCGCGTCGCGGACATGGGGTTGCGCTTGGCGGCTTTTCTCACGTCGTGCGATTTCAGCGTGGGGCCGCAGACCGCGACCGTCGATTGGGTGGTCCGGGCCATCGAGCGGGCGCAGGCCGCTTGCGTGCCGGTTGTGCGGATCGATTCGGCGATGGCGCGCGAACGCGAGTTCGATTTCGAGACGCGCGTCGGGCTGTTTGCGGAGGGACTGGCCAAGGCCCTCGCGCGCACCGATGGGGCCGGCGTGGCCCTTGGCATCGAGAACCATGGGTTTCAGGGCAACAACCTGGCCTTTTTGTTGCATGTATTTCGCGGCGCCGGCTCGCCCCGGCTTGGCGTCACGTTGGACACCGGCAATTTCTATTGGCGCGGCTATCCGCTGTCGGAGGTGTACGGCATTCTGGCATTGCTGGCCCCGCACGCAAAGCATACGCACCTGAAAAACATCCGCTATCCCGATGATGTGCGCGAGACGGTTCGCGAGGCGGGCTGGGAATATGAGCAGTGCGTGGCGCCGCTGGACGAGG
>JAKJDA010000159.1:0-417 GCA_022706165.1 Candidatus Hydrogenedentota bacterium
CGGTTTCGGAGGTTCGTAGGCGACAGGGGCGTCCACCTCTGCGGCTTTGAGCGACGCAAAGTCGGTGGCGAACTCGTTCGTCCGATCGTTCGGTCTGTCGTCTTCGGGCGTCATGGACGATGGCGTCTCCTCGTCGGCATGTCACTGTCCGATCCGTGCCGGCGATATTTCATGAAGTTGCCGTTCGTGCTCGATGTGAATCACATGGATGGCGTGCGCTGCGAGCAGGGCCGCCGCTTCGTCGTAATGCGCGGGATCGTTGATGAGAAAGACGGTGACGGCAAAGCCGGAATGCTTCATCTCCGCAAGCGTTAGCGCGAGCGCCTCGGAAATCTGCGGCACGATGGGCAAGAGGGCCGCATCGCGCGGCAAACGGCGGAACTCGTTCAAGATGAGTTGGCTTGCATCCAGCGAATG
>JAKJDA010000159.1:427-3245 GCA_022706165.1 Candidatus Hydrogenedentota bacterium
GCACGCGCGCCAGGTTTTCGGCAATCTGAACCGCCTGTGCGGAACTGCGCCGCGTCGGCACGCACAACGGACTCAACCGCGTCGCTTCGCGTTCGCCCGGCACGCTCTCTTCAGCGTCGAACCGCACCAGTGTCTCTTTTGATGGGACGTCGTATTGCGCCATCTCGGCGGCGTCGGCGGCATTGGTGATCATTCCTGCCTGTTCGCCGGACATTTGCAGCAAGTACGCGATGGAGGCGGCCGTCGTGATGGCCAATTCCATGCGCTCTTCCTTCTTTTCCGGCACATAACTGTCGTCGTGCAGGTCGAGAATCAGCGTTCCGCCGATCACGCTCGATGGCTGATACTGTTTCACGAAGAGGCTTCCCGTGCGCGCGCTGGCCTTCCAGTGAATTCTGCTGAGTGGATCGCCTGGCGCGTATTCACGAATATTCGAAATGCGCGAGGGGTCCTCGTAGATGCGGTTTGACAGGCGCACGGGGCCCTGCGGCCGCCGCGTGCTGAGATGAAACGTGCCGATATAGGCGATCGTCGGCAATACGCTGATGTAATCCTGCTGCTCGCCGGTCTTGAAGCGTCTTTGCAGGCCGAAGAGATCGCCCGATTCCATGAGCAACGGCCCGATGCGATGATAGCCGCGCCGCGGGCACCGTAGCGCGTAGTTGAGCGTCACGGAACGGCCCGGCATCAGCATGGTCAATTGTGCATTCAGACCCGTGCGCGGAAAGTCGGCGGGCGCGAAATCCTCGACGAATATCCACGGGATCGGCCAGCCGCGCGTGTTGCGCACGGTTACCTCGACGCAGACTTCGTCGCCTTGCTGCAAAATCGTCGCGCCGATTTTGCGTTCGCATTCAAGGCCCGATAGCCACGCACGCGACGAGAGATTGGCGATGATCGCCAGAAGCAGGAAGGCGTACAGCGAGAAGGCCACGTACGGACTCTTTACGAGAAAGGACAAGGCGAGTATCGCCGTCGCTGCGATGAACCAGTGAATGTTTTTCATTGTTTCGTCAACGTGAAACCATTCGGATCATTCCGCCGTTGCTACGGAAGCGGCAAGGGAACGCCTCCCGTGGACACGGCCACCTCGAATATTTTGCCGCGACGGATGCGGCGAATCATGAAAGCGACATCGCCTTCTTTATGAATGGAATTGCGATTGGGCAACTTGCCGATGCGTTCGATCAGCCACGCGGATAGGCTTCCGTGCGCATGGGGAAGCTCCGCGCCGATGATGCTCCTCAACTGCGCCGCAGGGAAGCCGCCGCCGACCATCCAGGTGCCGCCGCTGAGCGCGTGGCACATCCTCGGCAACCGGTCGAACTCATCGTCCAACTCGCCGACCAGTTCCTCGACGATGTCCTCCAACGTGACAAGCCCCAGCGCCTGGTCGTCTTGGACGACGATCGCCATGTGGACGTGCTGCTCGATGAACACTCGGAGAAGCGCGGCGCTGGATTCCTCCGGGCCGACAAAGTGGACGGGCCGGATGATCCCGCGCAGGCTCGGATCGCCGGGGTTTGTGCGCACGCGATAGATGATTTCCTTGAAGTTGACGTATCCCAGCACGTTGCCGCGGTTATCGCCTTCGCAAATTGGGAAACGCGTGTGCGGGTCCAGATGCGCCGTCAAAATCGCGTCGGTGATGGTTTGCGATGTTGACAGCATGGTGACTTGCTCCATGGGGATCATCACTTCCTTGACGCAGGTCTCGCTCAGCCGGGACGCTTCGCGAATGATGCGTTCCTCGTGCTTGCCGATGAGGTTGCTGAGCCGCGCCATGCCGGCAAGCGCGGAGATTTCTTCCAGCGTCCGCGGCCCTTCTGCCGGGGGATGTCGGCCTTCGAAAATCCGGTTGACCGTGTGCACCAGATAGATTATGGGCGTCATGGCGCGCGCCAGCATTTCAAGCGGCATCGCCATGTAAAAGGCCAAACGGTGGTTGTACATGACCCCCAGCGTTTTCGGCAATATTTCGGTGAGTTGGAGCATCAGGTATGTGAATGCCAGCGAAAAAACCAGAAGCCATTCCTTGCCAAAGAGGCCTTCGAACTGCGCTCCTGCGACCGTCGCGCCAACGGTATGCGCCGCGGTGTTCAGAATCAAAATCGCGGCGATTGGTTTGGCGATGGCATTCTTGAAGGTCTGCCATCGGGCGCCGATTTTCGGATGGCGCATGGAAAGATCGGCCACCTGGCTCGGCGTCAGGCTCAGCAACGTCGCTTCGAACAGCGAACACACAAAGGAAACGCAGAGGGCAAAGGCAACGGCGGCGAAAAAGAGCAGCATGAAGAACCCTTTCCATTTTTGCGTGTCTGATGATACTACATTTTCCCGAAGGCGCGATGTCGTTCCTCGTTCCAACAGGACAATCGCGCCCAGTACTCGTGAAGGCCGGACGCCTTCAGCTCCGTGCATTGCTTGTCGGGAGGCGGTTCCCCATCGGCAAGAACGCGTGCGCCCCGTGGGCTATGTCTTGGTCCAGATCGCCGTGTCTTTGACGCCGTCGCTTGTCCAAATGAGCGGCCATGCGTTCAGTGCGGCCGCAACGGATGCCCAATGGAGGGTGGGCGGCTCCGCGTTAGGGCCGATCGCTTCGGGCGACCGTGAGGAACGGGGCAAATAGCGCTGGGCGTCGTCAAGAACCAGCATGCCGCCCGGTTTTAACTTGGGGATTGCAGCGAGGACGCAGCGATCGCGAAGGACAGAGATCCCATCGACCAACACGATGTCCAGCGTCGCGTCCGGCGTTTCCGTGATTGGCGCAACGTAAGCGTCTGGATCGGGGAGCGTCAATCGCAAGGCGACGTTGGTT
>JAKJDA010000159.1:3255-6824 GCA_022706165.1 Candidatus Hydrogenedentota bacterium
CGGACCGTTCCAGCATGCGCGCGACACGGGCATGCCACTCCGGCGAATGCTCGATCGAGACGAGGCGCGCAAGACGACGGGCGATCCAGATGGTGCTGCGTCCTGCGCCCCACTCAAAGCCTTCCATCGAAGGTTCGATCCTCGCATCCAATGCGCGCACGGCGTGCCGCGTCAACCATGGGGCTTTGGGATGCAGGCAAGCGTAAGAAGTCGCCAGGGTTTTGTCCCCGAAATACCGGAGACTCCAATGACGGGGAAACCTCATGCACTGTCCTCAAGACGATCCAGCAATGCCGTGGCGCGTTCTAGTACGGAGGCGATACGACGCGCCAGAGTTTTTTTGCCGGCTTCATGAGCCTCTTCTTGTGCGACTTGGAGCGTTTCGACAAGCGTCGCCACCTCTTCCCGCAAACAGTTCCGCCATTCCAAGTCGGTCGGAGCCCGCATGCGTAGCATGACCCGCGGCTTGGCGTTGCATCCTGTCAAGGCCCATTCCCCTCCGGAATCGGACAACGCGTTTACCCACGGAGACTCCACCACGCGAAAAAGATCATGACCCTGTAAAAAGGCAAGCAACTCGGTTTCCGTCAATGTCGACATGGCGGGATCGCGCTGGAGATACCGCAACAACACATCGATCGGCGTCAACGGATTGACAACTTCCTGCAGGTACGACAAACATTTTTGTTCAATCGATTCGAGCATCATGACTTTGATTCCGAATATTTCAAACACGGAACGAAGCGCCTATTCTAGGACAGGGCAGCCGCCAAAGCAACGGTGACTTGAAACGCGCTTCGGCAATCGGTAGGCTTAGGAAGTTTATGCCGATGGGGAAAACTGCGCTTGGTCTGGCTTGGCCGGGCTGCGGCGCATCCTGTCGCAATGGTGACGACGCCGAGGTGGTTTTCGTGAAAAAAGCCGTTCTTGCACTCGAAAATGGGACTGTATTCGAAGGACGCGCCGTAGGTGCGCAGGGAGAATCGTTCGGCGAGTTGGTGTTCAACACCAGCATGACGGGCTATCAGGAAATCCTGACGGACCCGTCGTATGCCGGGCAGATTGTTACGATGACGTATCCCCTGATCGGCAATTACGGCGTCAACAAGGAAGATGTTGAGTCGCGGAAACCGTTCGCCGCGGGCTTCGTGATGCGCGAGTGCTGTTTCGAACCGAGCAATTGGCGCTGCGAGAGCTCCCTGCCGGATTACCTTATTCAAAACAATATCGTTGGCATTGACGGCATCGATACACGCAAAATCACGAAAATGTTGCGCACGGAAGGCTCGAAAAAGTCCGTCATCAGTACGGTCGATTTTGACCATGCGCGCCTTGTCAAAAAAGCGCAGGACTCACCCGACATGGCCGGGAGCGATTGGGTCAAGGCCGTTTCAGTAACGGAACCGTATGAGTGGAACCCGGAGAGTGATGCGCCGTTCCGCGTGGCGGCGTTCGATTATGGTATTAAGTACAACATCCTACGTCTTCTCGCAGACGCGGGTTGTAAGGTGACGGTTTTCCCCGCGACAGCAACGGCGCAAGAAGCGTTGGCCATCAACCCCGATGGCATTTTCCTGTCAAATGGCCCGGGTGATCCGGCGGCGTTGCCGTACATCTACCCGACCGTGCAGGGCCTTTTCGGCAAGAAACCAATCTTCGGCATCTGTCTTGGACACCAAATCCTCGGGCATGCCTTCGGCGGACGCACGTACAAGCTGAAGTTTGGCCATCGCGGCGGCAATCAGCCGGTCCTCAACCACGACACGGGCTGCGTCGAGATCAGCGCGCAAAACCACGGGTTTGCCGTGGATCCCGATTCGCTTGATCGCACGAAGGTGCGCATCACCCACACCAACCTCAACGACAAGTCCGTCGAAGGCATGGAACACAAACACATGCCCGTCTTCAGCGTCCAATACCACCCCGAAGCCTCGCCCGGCCCCCACGACAGCCGCTACTTGTTCGGACGATTCATCGACGAGATGAAAAAGTTCAAGAAGTAAGAGAAAAAAAGAACCGGGGAAACCCTTTTGGGAAAAAGGGTTTCCCCGGACCCCTTCCCAAAACTTTTGGGTGCGCTTCGCGCGTTTGCAGTAGCGACTCGCGAAGCCCACAAAAGTTTCTGGAGGGGGTTTGGGGGAACCTCTTTCCCAAAGAGGTTCCCCCAACTTTCTTAACTATCCCTGCTTCGCCTTGAATGCTGCCATGAAATCGCAGAGGGCTTGGACGCCTTCGACGGTCATGGCGTTGTAGATGGAGGCGCGGATGCCGCCGACGGACCGGTGGCCTTTGAGCGCGTCGAGGCCGCAGGACTTGGCTTCCTTCACGAACGCCGCTTCCAGGTCTTCGTTCGGCAGGCGCCACGTCACATTCATGATGGACCGGCACTCACGCGCCGCGTGGCCGCGGTAGAACCCTTCACTCGCGTCGATGACGTCATAGAGCATCTTCGCTTTCTTGCGATTGACGTCCGCCATCTTGTCGAGGCCGCCGATCGTGTGCAGCAGCCAGTTCGTGACCAGCATGATGACATAGATGCCAAAGCACGGCGGCGTGTTGTATAGGCTGTCGTTCTCGGCCACGACCCTATAGTCGAGCATCGTCGGCAATCCCTGCGGCGCGCGCTCGAGCAGGTCCTCTCGAATGATCACCACGGCCACGCCGGACGGCCCGACATTCTTTTGCGCGCCTGCGTAAATGATGCCGAATGGCTCGATCGGAATGGGCTGCGACAGAAAATCCGAAGACGCATCGCACACCAACGGCGCGCCGCCGGTGTCCGGAAACGATTGAAATTCAACGCCCTCGATGGTTTCGTTCGACGTGATGTGGCAATACGGCGCTTTCGCGTTGAGGCTAAGTTCGGACTGCAAAGGCGTGCGTTTGTAGTGTTCTTCCTTGCCGTCCCATGCGACGCGCGTCTTGCCTTCTTTCTGCGCCTCTTTGAGAGCCTTCTTGCCCCACGATCCCGTGATGATGTAGTCGGCTGCCTCTTCCGATCCGCGCAGCAGATTCATCGGGACCATCGAAAATTGCAGCGAAGCGCCACCCTGTATGAATAAAACCTTATAGGAAGGGGGAAGCTTCAAAAGCTGCGCGATATTCGACTTGGCCGTTTCAAGAATTTCGCCGAATGGCTTCGAACGATGACTAATCTCCATCACCGAGGCGCCGGCGCCAGGCAAGACCAATAGGTTGCGTTGGGCCTCTTCAAGGGCCGCCAACGGCAGCGCCGCAGGTCCCGCCGAAAAATTGTACACGCGCTTTTCCATGACATCTCTCCCTTTTCTTACAGACGCCAACGCACGGCGAACCGCCCGTCTAAACCCGCCCAGGGTTTTCTGCGGCCATTTCACCACGGCGGCAAACCGTCCGCACATATGACATCATCGTTGAAGGCGAATTGTACTTAGGGAAGACCGTCTCCTGCAACTGTCCGGCCCGGGCCTGCGTATGGTTAGTAGGTTTTACGCTGCGTGTTGCTCCCAGAACTGTTCGGCCCCTGGATGTTCGGCCCGGATGACTTGACATCGCCGGAATCTATCGTATACCATCGCTTCGCTTCGAAA
>JAKJDA010000015.1 GCA_022706165.1 Candidatus Hydrogenedentota bacterium
TCCAATCCAACGCGTATCGTCGCCTCGAAGGCAGGAGGCTGGGGGGATGGGGGCGTTTCGCTCGTTTTCGGCCCGTGCGCCGGAATCCAATCGGCAACATCGTTTATGAAATTCACGAGCGCATTGATGTCCAGATGCGCGCCGGCGGCTTGTCCCGATAACTTATGTTGAGCGAGCGTGCCGCTGAAACGGATATCCGACTGGATGCCCCGGGCCGTGATGGGGCCGAAGGTCCAGCGGCCATTGTTCCATTGGATCGATCCTGTCACGGCGTCCACGGCGGCGTGCGGGCTAATTGACGCGCCCACGCCGTCGAATGCCAGCTGGATTTCGAGGGGGGAGGTCTGCGCCCACCCGGACGCCTTGCCCGTTATCTTGAGTCCGCGCGCGTAGAGCGACGCCCACGCTCCCAGGTCGATCCCCGGCGATTCGAAGCGGACGCGGCCGTTTTCTTGGAAGACCCCGTCAATGCGCTGGTCCAGGATTGCGATCTGGAGATTTGCGCTGCGCCAGCCTGTGCGCGGGGTGGTTCCGGTTACGATGATGGAAGCGGTTTCGCCGGCAGGCTTTATCAGCGTGTCGGCGAGGCTCCAGGATGCGTTTGCGAGATCGGCCTTTGCGGAAAAGGTCTGTTGGACGGGGTCGGTGACGAGGGTCAGGCGCGCCGGCCCTTCCATCTTGATCCAGCCCGGCGTTTTGCCGTTCAACGGCGTCAGCGAGGCATCTGCCAGGAGCCGGGCCGATGTCGTTCGCCAGCCTTCCGGTTCTTGCACAAACGTCAGTTCTGCGGAGAGGTCGGGCGGCGTGGCGCGCCGAATGCTCAGAAAAGCCTGGTTTTCTTCGGCATTCCGGTATGTCAGCGTGGTCTCGAACGCCGATGGGCCGTATCCCGAGAGAAGCGACGGAAGATAGGTATGCAGGGCGTGGTCTTTCAGGAACGAGAGGGGGGGGTGCGACATATCGCCGGATATGACGCCTGTGAAAGCGAGGGGAGACAGCTGGAGCGCGCCGGACGCTTCCACGGAGCCGAATTCCGCCGATCGTCCCGAAACATTGCCCTTCAGGGTCCGGGCGTCGCCGGACAGGTCGGCCGTCACTTCGGAGAGGACGTCCTGATAGGACGGGAAGCGCAGGGTTGCCTCGCCGGCGCGAATGGAGGCCTGCAGATTGAAGTCATCGGGCAAGGCGGTTTGGCCGCGCCGGAACGTGCCCGCGAGTTTTTCGACGGCCAATTTCCCGTGAAGGCGGTCCAGTCCCGGGATGGGGTATAGGTGAAAAAGACGGGTGTGGGCCAGGTTTACGGAAGCTTCGATTTGCAGAAAAATTTCGCCCCGTTCCGCGTCTGGCAGGACGATGCCGGATGCGGCGATTCCCTCGCCCGATGCGTCGCGCAGCCGGATGTCGCCGTTGTCTACCGTGAAGGATCCTTGTATCGCGGGAACCAGCATTTCGCCGTCGCGCAGACTGAGTTGCACGCCCTCGAACGATGCCGCGCCGCTCAGGAAACGAGGACGGCTGTTGGGCGCGAGTTCGATAGACCATTCGGAAGCCGTCGCGTGCGCCGCCGGGGTCGGGGTAAGGTAGATGCGGCTTGTGGCGGCGATGTCGAGAAGCGGCGCGAGTCCCAGCGCGTTGAGATGCAGGGAGGCGATACGAAGGTTCGCCGCGCCTCCAGGCTGCCAGGCCGCGTCTCCTGAGGCTTCGATCCCGGGCGATTGAAATACGACGTTGCGAATCGAAAAGGATTTTTTGTCCCACGCCGCAGAGGCCGTGAAAGGCCCCGTCGCGGACGGGGGGACGTCATTCCCGGAGAGAGTTCTGCCGGAGATGACGGCCTCTCCTGATCCTTGGAAATTTCCGCGAAACGCCGCCGTGGCGTCGATGCGGGCGGATGGAGCCAGCCGGAATGGGGGCAAGGCGGAGACATCGACTCCAAACAGCGACGCCTCGCCTTCGAAATCGGAGAGCCTTCCTGTGGCGGCGTCGCGGCGGGCCGAAAGTTGTGCGCGGAGACGTCCGGAGAAGGGCTCGGTGAAGCGCAGATTGGCTTTGCCGATCGTGATGCCACGGGTGAGATTGCTGATTTCGATGTTTCCTGTGGCCCGCGCCGATTCGCCGTTCGCCGCGCCGATTCGCACGTTTTCGCAGCGGATCCGGTCCACCGATATCCGCCAGTCGCGTGGCGCGCTTGGGGCCTTGCCGCGCGTGCGGCGCAACCCTTGCAGATTTCCGGAGAGGCTGTCAGCGGACCCTGTCATGTTGATGTCCAGCGAGGCGATCCGGATGTCTCGAATATGCGCTTCGCGACGCAGCAGCGGCTTTAGTTCCGGCAGGAAGGTCATCTCGCCGATCGAGAGGCGCATCCAGGCGGTCCGGGCGGAAGCGCCAGATACACGCAGGTGAAGCGAGGGAAAGAGACGCATGTCTATCTGGCCGACGACGATGGGCAGTCCTCCCGTAGCTTCTTGGAGTTTTTGGGCGATTTCGAAGCGATATTGGTCCACACGCAGCCAGGCTTTGGCGGCTTGAAAAAAACCGGCTGCCGCGGCGATCAGCAACGGGATCGTCATGGCGAGGCGAACGACGCGGTGTTTCCAGGTGCGTTGAAACATGGCGAAATGGCGTGCCTATTGTTTCCTGATCGCCGTCCCCGCCGCGTCCGGCAAGACGCGGCGCGCGCGGCCATTATTTTCCCACGGCGCGGTGAAACCCTCCGGCGTTGATTTGACAGATGGCCAGGGCAAGGGCGTCTGCGGCGTCGTCGGGCCGGGGAAGGAGGTCCAAGGCAAGGAGGATTTTCACCATCTCCTGAACCTGTTTCTTGGTGGCTTTTCCATAGCCGACCACGCCGTTTTTCACCTCGAGGGGGCTGAATTCCGCGATGGGTTTTCCTGCGATTTCGACACAGAGCGCAATGACGCCGCGGGCCTGGGCAACGGCGATGCCGGTGGTGACGTTTTGGGAGAAGTAGAGCTTTTCGATGGCCACGGCGTCGGGCTGATAAACGTCAAGCAGGCGCTGGCATTCGGTAAAAAGAGTGTTGAGGCGCGCGGCGAAATGGTCCTGCGCGGATGTCGTGATGCTGCCGTGGGCGACATGCACAAGGCGCATTCCCTGCGACTCCACCACGCCGTATCCCGTTGTGGCCGTTCCCGGATCAAACCCCAGGACCCGCATGCGCCGACGTTCCTTCACGGTTGCGGGGACGGGCTCTTGGGCAAAACGCTCCCGGCCCTGGATCACTCTTCCATGGCGGCGGCCATGTCCTCATCGGAGATGTCGAAGTTGGCATAAATGTTCTGGACGTCGTCGTGGTCTTCAAGATTTTCCATGAACCGCAACACTTGGGCGACTTCGCGTCCTTCGACTTTCACGGTGGTCTTGGGAGCCATCATGAGTTTGGCTTCTTCGGTTTCGATCCCCATGGCTTGCAAGGCCGAGAGAACCGTATGCAGATCGCCCGGAGCCGTCGAAATTTCGAAGGCGTCGCCGCTGGTGTCGACGTCCTCGGCTCCGGCTTCCACGGCTTTTTCGAAGATATCGTCGTCGCTCATCGTCCCCTTGGGAACGGTGATGGATCCTTTTTGCTCGAAATTCCACGCCACGGCGTTGGTTTCGGCCAGACGTCCGCCGAATTTGGTGAGAAGGTGCCGTATTTCGGCAACGGTGCGGTTTTTGTTGTCGGTGAGGATATCGATAATGACGGCCACGCCTGCCGGGCCGACGCCTTCGTAGCGGATTTCGTCATACATGACGCCGGGGAGTTCGCCGGTGCCTTTTTTGATGGCGCGTTCGACGTTATCCTTGGGCATGTTCTGCGCTTTTGCGGCCAGGAGAGCGGTGCGTAGGCGCGGATTGCCTGCCGGATCGCCGCCGCCGGCCTTGGCGGCGATACTGATTTCCTTCGCCAATTTGCTGAAAATCTTGCCGCGCTTGGCGTCGAGCGCGCCTTTTTTCCGCTTGATGGTGCTCCACTTAGAATGACCGGACATGCGCGTCCCTCTCCCTGTGTCAAAAGGCTTGTTCTTTTCAAGGCCGCCGATGTTTTTCGACGCCGCGATTATAGCAGGGCCTTTTCGGCGCTGCAACCGCCGCGCGCCCAGGGCAATCGCATTACATGGCCGAGGGAAATGGTGCATGGGAATGGCCATCGTTAATGTCTTTGTAGCGCCCGGTCTCTGTGCCGGGCGGTTTTACGGAAAGCGATGAGACGAATCCACACCGCCCCAGATCAGTGCGCCCAGACCCGCCCGGCACGGAGACCGGGCGCTACAAAAACGAAAATCGTGCTCCAAACAGTAAAATCGGGACGTATATGGAGCCGAAAAGTCCTAATGACTCAGAATTTTATGCAATGGCCCTGGCCGCGCGCCTTGATCCGGAGCTCCGCTCCTCCGTATCCTCTGAGTCCAGACGGCGCCTTGGGCGGTTCCGGTTTTTCGGTGCGTCCGTCAGGCAACAAATGAGGGCTTGCGGCGATGCATGATCCCGATGTGCGCTGGAGTATGTTGTGCGCCCTGTTCAAGGCGCATCCGTGGCATGGCGTTTCGATTGGCGGCGAGGCCCCTGATCGCCTCACCGCATACATCGAGATGGTTCCAGCGGATTCGGTGAAATACGAGCTGGACAAAGATTCGGGGCTGTTGCGCATCGATCGGCCGCAGCGGTATTCCAATGTTTGTCCGGTTTTGTATGGTTTCGTTCCCCAAACGTATTGCGGCGATGTGTTTGCGGCGCATTGCGCGGAGTTCGAGACCCGTGCGCCGTTGCACGGCGACGGCGATCCGTTGGACATATGCGTGCTTACGGAACGCACCATCAACCAGGGCGATATTCTGCTGCGCGCCATTCCCATAGGCGGCTTGCGCATGTTGGATGGAAACGACTGCGACGACAAGATCATCGCCGTGCTGGATGGCGATCCGTCGTATGGACAGTGGAGGGACGTTGGCGATTGTCCCACGCCGTTGCTCGATCGCTTGCGGCACTATTTTCTCACCTACAAGCAGTCGCCCGATCAAAAACGGCGGGACACCGAAATCACGCGCGTGTATGGCCGGGATGAGGCCCACGATGTCATACGCCATTGCCAACAGGATTATCTCGGAGCCTTTGCCGACGTTGCCAGCGTGTTCGGGCGGCTTATCGCTTCCAAAGACCTGTTGCCGCCGGAATGATCCGGCGATCTGTTGGGACCAGGCTATCCCGCGGCCATTTCGGTTCGTCCGATCTTTCTCGTCCCCTTTTCCACGCCGATGTTGCCGTCGCGTTCATCCCTTTGTCTCTGTAGCCCCCAATCGCCATGCTGGGCGCGTCCGGGCACGGTGGCCGATATTCATGCGCCATTCGCTCGGGTTTTCATGCAGCGGCCCGCTCCTCTTCTTGATTGAATGCGGTCAAGATGGCACAATGCGGCGGTTCCGCCAAAGAAAGCGAGGATTCGTATGCAATGCCCTGAAGAGGAAAAAGAAGAAGGACGCCCGGATGCGTTCGCGTCCCGGCTGCTGAAAACACGCACCATCCTGGTGTCAGGCCAAGTGGACCAAGAACTGGCCGAACGCGTCATCGCTCAATTGCTTGTGCTCGACGCCGAATCGCAAGACCCAATCCGCGTGTTCGTCACATCGCAAGGCGGACACGTCGATTCGGGCTACGCCATCTACGACACCATGCGCTTCGTGCGCTCAAAAATCGTCTCCATCGGCGCGGGATGGGTGGCCAGCATCGCCGTTCCAATCCTCTTGGGAGCCGGAAAAGACAGCCGGTATTCACTGCCCAACACGCGCTTCCTCATCCATCAACCCAGCGGCGGCGCCGGCGGCCAACTGGCCGATCTCCGCATCGAAGCGCAGGAAATCCTCAAGATTCGCCAACGCATCAACGCGCTGATCGCCAAAGAGACAGGCCAACCGATCGAAAAAGTCGCCAAAGACAGCGATCGCAATTTCTGGATGAGCGCCGAAGACGCACTGGCATACGGCCTCATCGCCAAAATCATCGACAACGCAAAAGACATCGTCTAGGCGGCCCCCAGACGCCGCGAATGACCTCGCGACGCGAGATTCCAAACATCGTCGATCTCCACGCAAAAACGGGGAGCGCTCTAGAATGGACAGCGACCTGGTCGTCGCATTGGCGTTGCTGATGACTCCCGGCGCGGGAACAATGACCGTCCGGCGCGTCATGAAAGCGGCCGATGCGCTGGGAACGCGATTGAGCGCGCTGACCGAAACCCCGCCGCGACGCCTGATAGATCAAATGCCACCGGGCTTCACCCCCATAACGCGGGCCTTGGCCGCATGCAGCCCGGATCGCATCGAAAATGCGCGCCGCCTTCTCCGGCGCCTTGCAGACGCGGGCGCTCAGGCATTGCGCTACACGGACGCCGGATACCCTGCCGCGTTGAACCGTCACCTAGGCGATCAAGCGCCCCCCATCGTATGCGCCCTGGGCGATGTGAATCTGCTGGAAGCCAGAATGGCGGCAGTGGCGGGCGCGCGGAACGTCAGCCCCCAGGGAGCACGCCTTGCGACCCTATGTGCGCGCGCCCTCTGCGAACACGGCATCCCCGTCGTAAGCGGCGGCGCGCCAGGCGTCGACCAAGCCGCCCACGGCGCCTGTTTGGAACACGGCGGACGCACCATCGCCGTACTGCCGCAAGGCCTGTTAACGCACCGCGCGTCCGGCGAATGGCGCGAAGCGATCAGCGACGGACGCGCCGTCCTCATTAGCGAATTTGCGCCGGATGCCGCATGGCTCACGCACGCAGCCGTCACCCGAAACGCTACGATCAGCGCGCTGGCCGACATGGCATGCATCATCGAACCGCGCAAAACAGGCGGCAGCATCCGCACCGCCCGATGCACGCTGGCGCAGGGCAAACCCGTAGCCCTCTACGCTCCCGACGGACCGGACTCCCCCGCAGCGACGCTCACGACCGCCGGGGCGGTTCCCCTGCTGGATTCAGACAACCGGTTCCACGCACAACGCTTGCTGTCGCTATGGGAGCAAGGCCCCCAAAAACGCGCCGCGCAAACCGACCTGTTTTGAAGACGCCGCGCTATTCGCCCGCGGCGTTCACAAGCGGAAACGAGGAAATCCTGCCCATCCGGCTGAAAGGAAGATACCGAAACCGCACGCGCCCGACAATGCTGTCCAGCGAAACCGTAGGGCCACCCCCCGTTGTCTGGAGGGTCCACGAGCTGCTGTCGTCGCTTCGGTTACGGTTGTCGCCCAGCACGAAAATCCGCCCCGATTCAACGACCACCTCCGCTTTCATCGCATAAAAAGGAGGCTCCTTGAGATACGGCTCCGATGCATACCGCCCGTTGATGTACAAGGCGCCGTTGTCGACCTTGACGACGTCCCCCGCGACACCAACCACGCGCTTGACCAAATACTCCCCGCTCTGGACAGGGTCATGGAGCACAACAACGTCGCCCCGATAATAGGCCGGCTCCCGAAGGGTAAGAATATAGTCGCCCGCTTGAAACGTCGGCTCCATGGATTCCGACGGGACAAGAAAGAACCCGATGCCGCGCACGGCCGACAGGTAGAGGATCGGTATCGCCGCGACAATGATAAACCCGTACCATATCTTTCGTGCGCGGGACAACGAAGCCGTCATGGTCCGCCCCTTCCGCGCGAAATCGGCCCGTTCGCACGCTTGCCCCGTCCATTCATGGCGTTTCGCCGCTCCCCAGAGACGCCGCCGGATCGCCGATCCGATCCATCAACGCCTTCGCCGCGGCGCTGTCCGGCTTGAGCGCCAACGCCTGACGCAAAGCATGCCGGGCATGGTCGTTGTCGCCCAGACGAATGGCGGCGCGCGCCTCGTACATCCACGCAAGAAACTCTTCCGCGCTGGAACCGGCCAACGCGCGGGCGCGCGCCCAAGCCTCAAGGGCCAGCCTCCAGTCCGCTTCGACGCCAAACTGCTCGGCGGCAAAAAAATTCTGGGCGTAATCCCGCGCCAGCTCGAAATCATCCGGTTGGATGGCGACGGCCTTTTTCGATTCCTCCATCGCCCGGACATACACCTGCTCCAACGTACAGCGATAATGCCGCTGCGCATGGCTGCGGTGAATCAACAACACCTGCGCGTGATTGTATAGAAAATCGGGATTGTCCGGTTCGAGCTTGAGGGCCCGATCAAAGTTCGTAAAACCCTTCGCATAGTCCCCGGCATGACAATAATGAATTCCAAGATTGTTGCGCGGAGCCGCATACCGGGAATCCGCCGCCGCCGCTTTTTCCCAAAATTGCACCCCTTCGGATTCACGGCGCAAGCGGTCATAAAGAAGCTCGCCATAATAATTCAAGGCCCTTGCGTTTTTGGGATGCCGCCGGAGCACGCGCAAATAGGCTTCCTCCACAGCGGCGATCCGGTCCCGGGCGCTGCGCGTTCGCTCGTCGGCCAATGCCGCATCGCCCGCCTGTCGCAACGCGATCGCCTGCTCCTCATCCCACGCAGCCAACGCCTGCTGCGCCCGATCAAACTCGCGCACCCGCGCCACGGCCTGGTTTCCATCCCGCAACGCCCCATCCAGCGCCGCCAAAAACGCCGCCGGCGCCTGCAACGGAGAAAGCGCGTCCTCGCTCGATGCCGCCGCCGCGCTGGCGCCGGACGATGCGGGAGGGGCGGCTCGATGGGGCTGCGCCACCGGGGCCGCCGCCCATGCCGCAACGCACCATCCCAGCGCCGCCAATAGACGGACGGTCGCAATCATGACGCTTCCCTCTCGTAAATGCCCGGACGCCACCATGCGTACGCATCGATGGGCTTAATCGGCGCAAACCCCAAGCGCTCGTACAATCGGCGCGCAGGATTGTCCACCGTGACGCCGAGCGCCGTCCGATCCAGCCCTTGACGACGAAACGCATCCGCCGCTTCACGCATGAGCTGCGTGCCGAGAGATTGTCCCTGGAACGCCCGCCGCACCGCAACCTGCAAGATAAACCCAATGCCCGGCATCGGCTCGCTAGCCAGAATCACGCCCGCGCACACAGGGCCAACCCATATGCCGCGCAGGAAACCCGGAAAAACCGGTCCGTAACTCCCCCCCGCAGCCGTTTCAACAAACGTCCGCGCGGCAGCCTCGTCCCGCGCATCAAGATGAACGCGCCGATCCGCATGGCCGACATACGCATCCACCACAACCGCCGCCGCATCGCCATACTCCTCGGACGTCAACGCGCGGCCCGCTGCCGGCCCGAAAAGCGCCAGCGCAGGGAATCGCACGTCCGCCATCATGATTTGGCGCGGCGCGACCGAAAAATCCAGCCCGGCGAACGCTCCTTCCAAACGCGTCGCGCCAAACGCAACACATTCCGCCACAATAGCGTCGACGCCACCCGCCTGAAACGTCCGCACGGATTCCCGGACAAGCCTCCCTTCCACGCCCAGACCGGCATGGTCCCGAAGAACGTGCAAAAACGTGATGCGCGCCGCCGCGTCGCGCACAAACCCAAACAACATGCCAACCGTTCGGGCGCCGTCGCACGCCCCCAACACATCCACCAGCGGATGTTCGATAGTGGCGCTCAACGTGGGAATGGCGACGCGCCGGTAATGATCAGCGGCATCCACCCCATACAAGACCTCCAACTCGTCGGCCACTTCGGCAACGAATTCTCCGATATTCTCCGGAAGACCAGGCATGCGCTGAATGCGAAGCATCGTTCCTTTTCCCGCCATAACGGCCCATTCGCCACAACCTTCACGATAGCCTCCACTTTTTCCTCGCCCGAAAACAAGCTTTTCCGCAATCTCCTGCCTTGTTTGACGACGTCACAAAACAAACTCCCCAAAGAACGACCCGGACGATTACTCCGTCGCCGCGTGTTGTGTTATCGTGAAGACATCGATGCTTTCCGGACGCAACCCGGCGCATTGCAGCGATGCACAGACGGAAGAAAGGGCGCCCCGCCATGGAAATACTGCGCTTTATCGACCCCGCCTCGGTTTCCGACCTGAACGCGGGATGGTCCGACGGAGAACTTGCCGTATTCGACGCCATCAACCAGAAAGTGGCGGCGGCGGAGTCCATCGAACAAATCATCGACTTCGTCTTCGATAGCACGCGCTCGATGAGTCCCTGCGACCGCATCGGCGTTGCGTTCTTCGAAGAAAACGGCCGCCGCGTCACGTCGCATTACGCCAAGGCCCTGTATCACCCGCTGCTTCTCGCCAAAGGATACAGCGAAGACCTTCGCGGGAGCTCGCTCGAAGGCGTGCTCGACACGGGAAGGGTCCGCGTGATCAACGACCTCGACGCCTATTTCCGGCGCCGACCCTACAGCGCCTCGACAGCGCTGCTGGTCCGCGAAGGCGTGCGATCAAGCATGACGTGCCCGCTGGCGGTGGACGATCGGCGCGTGGGCTTGCTGTTTCGCAGCGCGCGCATTCCCAACGCGTACGGCGAACGGGAAGTGCGCATGCACCTGGCCATCGCGGAACGCTTGAGTCAGGCAATCGAAAAAGCCTACCGCATCGAACAACTCGCCGCCGCAAACCGAGCCTACGGCGAAATGCTGGGATTCGTCAGCCACGAATTGAAAAGCCCATTGGCATCGATCGTGATGGACGTGGCCACCCTGACGGAAGGCTATTACGGCGAACTTGCCGAACCGCAGCGCGAAAAAGTCCAACGCGTGGCGGACAAGGCGAATTACTTGCTAAGCCTCATCCGCGATTATCTCGATCTCGCGCGAATCGAAGGCGGCGAATTGGCGCTCGACCTCTCGAACGACGTGGATTTCATGGAGGACATAGCCTTGCCCGCGGCGGACATGCTTCGGCCGCAAATCGAGGAGCGCGGTTCCCGCCTGACGTGGCAAACGCCCGAAAACCAACGCATTCATTGCGATCCCGCCCTCCTC
The DNA here is from genome assembly GCA_022706165.1 of Candidatus Hydrogenedentota bacterium. Taxonomy (GTDB): domain Bacteria; phylum Hydrogenedentota; class Hydrogenedentia; order Hydrogenedentales; family SLHB01; genus JAKJDA01. The sequence goes on from JAKJDA010000015.1 coordinate 10,882, forward strand.
AAGGTCGTCATGGTCAATCTCATCGGAAATGCGGTAAAATACGGCTCCGAAAACGGCGAAGTGCGCGTGACCCTCGCGCGAACGCCGCGCGGAATCACCGTCGCCGTTTGGAACGAAGGACCGGGATTCCCCGAGAACGAACGCCCGCGCCTGTTCCGGAAATTTTCGCGCATCCCGACGCCGACGCTGGGCAAGCGCCCAGGCACCGGCGTGGGCTTGTATACCGTGTGGCGCATCGTGGAATTGCACGGCGGCGCGGTGCGGGCGGAATCGGAGGCGGGCCGGTGGGCGTCCTTCGGCTTCGAGATGCCGCAGCCCATCATGGCCGCGATCAGCAAGAAAGGCGACGCATTCGCATGAATACCGACAGCGAAACCATTCCCATTCAAGAAGAACAAATCGAGGCCGTGCTGGACCGCAGCAGCCGGCTCGCCGCCGCGCATATCCGGGAAATACTCGCCAAAGCGCGGGAACTGCACGGCCTCACCATGGTCGACGTCGCGGCGCTGATGCACGTGAGCGATCCCGAACTCATGGGCGAACTGTTCGACGCGGCGCGCGCCGTCAAGGAAGAGATATACGGCAAGCGGCTGGTCTTGTTCGCGCCGCTGTACATCTCGAACCTCTGCGCCAACGAATGCGTGTACTGCGCGTTCCGGGCGCGCAACACCGCATTGAAGCGCCGCGCGTTGACCCAAGAAGAGATCGCGCGCGAGGTGACGCTGCTCGTCGAAAGCGGCCACAAACGCATCCTGCTGGTCGCCGGCGAATCATATCCGCAAGAAGGATTCTCCTACGTCCTCAAATCCATCGAGACCATCTACTCGGTGAAAAGCGGCAACGGCGAAATTCGCCGCGTCAACGCGAACGTCGCCCCGTTGACCGTCGACGAATTCAAGCAACTCAAAGCGACGGGCATCGGCACCTACCAGCTCTTCCAGGAAACCTACCACAAACAGACCTATGCGAAATGCCATCTGGGCGGAAAAAAAGCCGACTACGGCTGGCGCGTGAGCGCGATGGACCGCGCCATGGAAGCCGGCATCGACGACGTCGGCATCGGCGTATTGTTCGGCCTGTTCGATTGGCGCTTCGAACTCCTCGCCATGATGCAGCACATCCATCACCTCGAACAAAAATTCGGCGTGGGGCCGCACACCATCAGCGTGCCGCGCCTCGAACCGGCCATCGGCTCCGACATGGCCGAGCACCCGCCCCACGCAGTGGCCGACGTCGACTTCCGCAAACTCGTCGCCATCCTGCGCCTCGCCGTGCCCTACACCGGCATCATCATGTCCACGCGCGAAACCGCCAACATCCGCCGCGAAACCTTCGCCCTGGGCGTATCGCAAATCTCCGCGGGCAGCCGCACAAACCCCGGCGGATACGTCGAAGACGAAAAATTCGATTCGAGCCAATTCCAACTCGGCGACCACCGCACGCTCGACGAAGTCGTGCGCGACGTGGCCTCCCTCGGCTACATCCCATCGTTCTGCACGGCGTGCTACCGCATGGGACGCACCGGCGCGGACTTCATGGACCTCGCAAAACCCGGAAAAATCACGGACCACTGCGACGTCAACGCGGTCAGCACGTTCCTCGAATACTTGACGGACTACGCATCGCCCGAAACGCGCGCCGCCGGCGAACAACGCATCCAGGAAGCGCTTGCGGGATTCACGCCCGCGCGACGCGCCATCGCACAAAAACTGATCGACGACGTGAAGGCCGGCAAACGCGACGCGTTTGTCTGAGTTGAGACGGGTTATCGAAAACGCGAAAGGAATACAACCATGGCGCACGCAGAAAAACACGTAATCATCGGCATCCATGTCATAAACCGCATCCAGCATGTTCGCGACGTGCAAGCGATCCTTACGCAATACGGATGCAGCATCCGCACCCGACTCGGCCTGCACGAAACCGACGAAAAATGCTGCTCGCCGAACGGCCTCATCCTGCTCGAAATGTACGGCGACGAGAACGAATACAAGGGCATGCTCGACGAACTCCGCGCCATCGACGGCATCGAAGCGAAAACCATGGAGTTTGCGCATTCGTAGAGAACTTGGCGGATGCACGCATGTCGAATGCGAACGTTTACGGACATGGAGGCGACTCATGGAACGCACGGATTGGCAAGACCACATCGAGATTCTTCCGTACATACACCATGGCGATCCGTGCATAAAGGGAACCCGCATTCCCGTAAGCACGATTCTCGCGAATCTTGCGGAAGGGGCGTCCGCCGATCAGATTATCGGCGAATATCCTCAGCTACACCCTGACGATATCCTGGCCGCGCTGGGGTATGCGGCGGAAGTGCTGCGCCACGAAATCGTCGTGTCACTGCCGAGCTAAGCGACGCCGTTATGCGCATCAAAGTAGATGAAGACCTGCCCCGCTCGGTGACAATGGCCCTGCGCAACGCTGGCTACGAGACAGACAGCGTGCGAGACGAACACCTTTGCGGCTGTCCCGATGAGAATCTCTGGGGAATTGTTCAACACGAAAAGCGTTTTCTCGTGACGGCGGACAAAGGTTTCGGTGACGTACGCCGTTATCCTCCGGGCACGCATAGCGGAGTTCTATTGTTGCGACCTGAAAGCGAAGGAACGGATGCATATGTCGATCTTTTGCATCATGTACTGCAAGCATCTACGCTGGAAAACCTAACGGGGATGGTTTCGGTGGCTTCATCAAGGGGACTGCGCATTCGACGAGAGTCATGGGAAGCATAAGAAAAGCCCTGTTCTTCCTCTACGAACTCCGCGTTCTCTGCCCTCTGCGTTGAAAAAGACTAGGACCGAACGCAGAGGCGCAAAGGTCGCAGAGATCGCAGAGGAAAACGGCGGACACGTAACACTATGAGCAAAGGGTTTCGCACAGAGCACGATTTCCTGGGCGACATGGCCGTGCCGGAAGATGCACTGTACGGCATTCACACCGTGCGGGCGCAGGAAAACTTCGGCGTGGCGGGACGGCCCGTGCCGCCGGCGTTGGTGCGCGCGTACGGCATGGTGAAACTAGCGTGCGCGGTGACGAACCAAACGCTCGGCGCGTGGAGCGACGACAAGGAAAAAGCCGCCGCCATCAACCGCGCGTGCCGCGAAATGGCCGACGGATTGTTGACGGATCACGTGGTCGTCGATTGGCTCCAAGGCGGCGCAGGCACGAGCACCAATCTGAACGTCAACGAGGTCATCGCCAACCGCGCGCAAGAAATCCTCGGGCTGCCGCACGGCTCCTACGCGCGCGTGTCGGCCATCAACGACATCAACCGGCACCAATCCACCAACGACACGTTTCCCACCGCGCTGCGCCTCGCGGCCATCTGGCTCATCAAGGAACTCGAACAGCAACTCGTGCTGTTGCAAGAAGCGTTTCAAGCCAAGGAAAAAGAATTCGCGCACGTCGTCAAGGTAGGACGCACCCAATTGCAGGATGCCGTTTTGACAACCCTGGGCCGCGAAATGGGCGCGTATGCCGAAGCGATCAACCGCGACCGCTGGCGCGTGTACAAATGCGAAGAACGCCTGCGCGTCGTCAACCTCGGCGGCACCGCCATCGGAACCGGACTCGCCGCGCCGAGGCAATACATCTTCCAAGTCGTCGACACCTTGCGCGGCCTCACCGGCATCGGCTTCGCGCGCGCCGAAAACCTCGTCGACGCAACCCAAAACGCCGACGTGTTCGTCGAAGTCAGCGGCATCTTGAAAGCCTGCGCCGTGTCGTTGCTAAAAATCTCGACCGACCTGCGGCTGATGTCATCGGGACCCGAATCCGGCCTCGGCGAGATACGCTTGCCCGAACGACAGGCGGGTTCGTCGATCATGCCCGGCAAGGTCAACCCCGTGATCCCCGAAACCGTCAGTCAGGCGGCCATGCTCGTGATGGGCCACGACGCCGTGATCGCACAGGCCTGCGCGTCGGGCAATCTCGAACTCAACGCGTTCCTGCCGCTCGTGGCCGGGTGCTTGTTGGAAAGCTGCGAATTCCTCACGCGCGCCTGCGATCGCATGCGGCGATTCTGCGTCGAAGACATCGAAGCCGACGAAGCGCGATGCCGCGCCCACGTCGAAGCCTCCACCGCCGTCGCCACGGCCCTCATGCCCGCGCTCGGCTACGACCGCGCCGCCATCGTCGCCAAACGCGCCGCCGAAACCCGCCGCACCGTCCGCGACATCGTCCTCCAAGACGGCCTCCTCGACGAGAAAACCTTCGACGAGCTCATCACCCCCGAAGCCGTATGCCGCCTCGGCATGCCCAACCCGTAGGAGAAGCCATGGTCTCGCACAGCCGTCCCGTTCAGACCGTTTTGCAAATGCAGCTTGTTGCCGTCGGCATTGCTCTTGCCCCAATCACCTACCTGGTTGTCCTGGTCCTCCTTCGCGTGACCGGGACGCTTCCCGCAACCGGTTTTGTCCAACTGCCCGAGGCGACCCAGACGATTCTGAAAGTCGCATTGGGCGCCATGGCGCTGCTCACGGCCATCGCGACGCTGCGCATACGCAAACGACTCGAAGCCGCGTTCCTCGCAAAAGCGAACACCATCGCCAGCCGCACCCGCATCGTCATCATCACCATGGCCATCTGCGACGCCGCCGCCGTGCTCGGCCTCGTCGTCGGCCTACTCACCGGCGACCTCATCATCGCAGCCGTCGTCATGGCCATCGCCATGTCCGCCGCCATCTTTCATTTCCCCACCCGCGCCTGGATTGAACAGGCGGAGGATTTGGCGGCAAAGCAGTAGAGGGGTCGCTGTGAAAGTGATAGCGACTACACGCCTGTTTATAGATTGTTCAGTTTGAAGTTCTTGCTCGCGCAATTTCGGGAGGGATATTACGATGGGACGAATCACAGTGATCCTCTTTCTGATAGGTCTGATCCTAGAATTCGCCGCATTTCTAGGTGGTCAGACTGCGAATATCCCAATTGTGCTGAAATTGGTCTCGCCGGAATGTGCACGTGCCCAATTCGGTATCCAATTGCTTGTCAACAAGAAGATACTTCAGCCAGAAGACCCCGGTTTTTCTGCGGTTTCCAAGATACTTATACAAGCACTACAGCCCGGCTATTCTTCGAACAATGGTGGCAAAATATCGGTTGAGAAACTGACATGCGGAGGTCCCGGTATCGGTTTTGGTCCTCAGAGAGCAGGTGAAGTTCTTCTCGGATCTGTTGTCCTGTCCAACGGTCAGACTATTCCATATGATTTCATGTCGCTTAGACGCCGGGTGGACACGTTACAGAATATCAGTCTTTTCGCCTATTCACTCGTAGTTTTTCTGGTAGGTGTTATGACCCAATGTTTTGGCTTTTTTGTGGAACACCAGAAAAACAAACGTGCAGGAAAAGCATCAAAATTCCATATTGAACAAACAGATACAACAGGTTCTGGGTATAGTTCTTGAGTTCTCCTATGCTTTTCAGTCGTCTTTTGTGACGCCGCGTGAAATTTTTCAAGATCAGAGATAATATGGAATAAGAAGAACTCCCGGCACGTAGAGCAGGTGATAAGGGAGGGAGTCGCGTTTCTTGCGTTGTGGATCGTTGTGTCCGTTGTGGTTTAAATCTGGATGAAGAATAACCACAACGATCACGACGAGTCACGACGGAAGAGAGCGATGCAGGTGTGGGCGTCTTTCTGTGCGGTTTCTGCGTCTTTTGTGGCTCTGCGTTAAAAGATGAGTGGCCGTGAACGCAAAGCCGCAGAGCGTGCAGAGATCACAGAGAAGAGAACGGCAATGTCGTAGGTCCCGTTTGTAACGGGACCTCTTGTGAATGCGGCGAGTTGTGTGGAAGCGAAGATGGTCCGATTACAAATCGGACCTACCGAAGACGTTTGCTTGGCGACGACGAGCTATAGGGATGAGGCGTGAGAAGAAACGCCCGGCACAGAGACCGGGCGCTACGGGATAAAATGCAAGGACGCTTTCACCGTAGAGACATTTGCTTCAAGAGAGTTGCTGGACAGAGCTAGAGGTTTTGCTGATATGACCCAATCCACTCCAAAATCGTTTCGGTTGCATATTGGCCTGTTTGGTCGGCGGAACGTGGGCAAGTCGAGTTTGCTGAATGCGATCACGCGGCAGCAGGTGTCGATTGTGTCGGAGTTCGCGGGAACGACGACGGACCCGGTCGAGAAGCCGATGGAGCTGTTGCCGTTGGGGCCGGTGTTGTTTATCGACACGGCGGGCATTGACGACGTCGGCGCGCTCGGGGAGTTGCGGATTCAGAAGACGCGGCAGGTGTTCGAGCGGACGGACCTCGGGGTATTGGTCGCGGAGGCGGGCGCGTGGGGCGAGTTTGAGGAGCGTATCCTCGAAGAACTGGA
>JAKJDA010000160.1 GCA_022706165.1 Candidatus Hydrogenedentota bacterium
CCCCGGCCATCTCGTGGGGAACGCCCCGCGTCGACAAGCGGTCGTGGACGCCGCGGTCGACCACCACGAGGCGGATATCTTCGCATTCCCGCAACGCCTCGGCCAGAACCTCCGTATCCGCGCCAATGTCCGCCAACAGCGCCGCCGTCACGGAGCAGCCTCCTCCCGATGCGCCACGAGAGACTCCAGCACAGCGGCAAACAGGAGGTACTCATCCGCCTCGGCGAGGTTCACGCCATGACGCCACACGATGTCATGCAATTCGGGCCAATGCGGCCATGTCCGGACCCATTCCAGCGCCTGCCGATCACACGGATCGCCGGGCGGAAAAACGTGAGGCGCGTCAACGTCCATGGGACCCCTTATGGTAGCGGCAAATGCTTCTCGTTTTTCGGGCACGCAACGTCTGTAAGTATACCGAAGCGCAGCATTCCAGCAAACTCCCTGACGGCCCGCGACGAAGCGTTCTTCCTCGAAATATCGCTCGACGCCTCCCGCTCCCCGCATCCTCGGGCGCCATGCCCCGCCTGGAACTTGATTACCCGGCTCTGTCCTAGATATCGTGGGGGCGCGCCTGTGTTCATGCAACCCGAAAAACGCGGCAATGGTCCTCGCGACGGTGCGGGTTCGACAAGGGCGTTGGGATCGTGAAACGGGAGTGACGATGCAAGAACACGATCGAGGCCTCCGCGAAACAGGGGGGGCTTCCAGACGTCGCGTGGGAACGTGGCGCACGTACGATGTCACGGACGGTCTGGCCGCAGGATGCAGTTGCCTGCTCCAAGACCGGGAAGGCTACCTCTGGCTGGGCACGGGGGTGGGCCTGTGCCGTTTCGATGGGGAATCGTTCACGACCTTCACCGTCCGCCATGGCCTTGCCAACGACACCATTCATTGCCTGTGCGAAGACCGCCACGGGCGCCTGTGGGCGGGCGCCGGCACGGGTGGCATCTCCTACCTCGAAAACGGCCAATTCCACGCCCTCGGCCCCGATGAAGGCTTGCCCCGGTACGACATCTGGTCGCTGTGCGAGGACGCGAAAGGCCGGATATGGTTCGCGGCGCTGGGCGGCGGCATCGGCTGCATCGACAACGGCGCCGTCACAAGGCACACTATCGAGCAGGGACTCGCATCGAACATGACGCGATCCATCGTGTGCGACCAAGACGGCGCCATCTGGATCGGCACGTTCGGCAAAGGCCTGTGCCGTTTCGATGGACGCGAATTCACGCGGTACGGCCCCGAACAAGGGCTGCCGGGAACCGATATCTTCTTTCTGCACATGGACCGTTCTGGAAACCTTTGGATCGGCACGCGCGGAAACGGCGTCGCCTGCTTCGACGGATCCTCGTTCGTCACCTACACGCGACGGGACGGACTTCCCCAGGACTCGGTGCGCGGCATCTGCCAAGACCATGACGGCCACATGTGGTTCGCCACGGTCGGCGGCGGCATCACCTGTTTCGACGGCAAAGTTTTCACGACATACGGAGCCCAGGACGGCCTGTTGGCAAGCCACGTCAGCGGCGTCATCGAGGACCGGGAAGGCCACGTCTGGGCGTCGCACAGCCTGGCAGGCCTGTCATGCTTCGATCCCTGGACCTTGGAAGAGGTCTCGGAAAAACCCGTATCGGAAGTGATGGTTCAGGATACAGCAAGCCGCATTTGGTTCGGCGACGAATACGACCTGTATTGCCTGGACGCCGTCGTGTGGCGATCGCGCGCGTTTCCGGCTCAAGTGTTCGCGCTCACCGAAGACAACGAAGGACGAATTTGGCTCGCCACGTTTGGCGATGGCTTGTATCGTTTCGACTCGGCGGACGACCTCTGGAACGGCCAAGGAACGCAGTTCACGCCGCGCCAAGGCCTGGGCAGCATGCACATCATGAGCCTGCTGAAAACCCGCGACGGAACCATCTGGGCAGGCACGGCAAGGCCGGGTTGCCTGTGCCGTTTCAACGGCGAAACCTTCGAGCCCATTCCAACCCTGCACGCCGTGGTCTTCCGCCTGTACGAAGACAGCCGCGGGCGCATCTGGCTGGGCGGCTACGAAGGCCCGGGATTGTCCTGCTATGACGGCAAGCAAATGATCACCTACACGGAAACCCATGGGCTGCCCAACCCCAATGTTCAATCCATCATCGAAGACGAACGCCAGAACCTCTGGATCGGCACGCAATACGGACTCGCCAAGTTCGACGGAGAACGCTTCGAAACCTTCAGCACGGAAGAAGGATTTCGCCACTTCCATCACCAACAATCCGCGATGGACGCCTCGGGAAAACTGTGGTTCGGCACAGTCAACGGCGGCATTTGCCGGACCGACGGCAAGCACTTCCAATTTCTAACGGCGCGCGACGGACTTCCGTCGAATAGCATCACGGCGCTGGTGCCGCAGCCGGACGGCGGCATGCTGATCGGCACCTACCGGGGCGTGGTGCGATACCGCCCCACGGCGACCCTGCCGCCGCGCATCGCCATTCGCGAAATGACGGCGGACGCCGTCTACCCCGAGCCGTCGGCCGTCACGCTGTCGACGCTGAAAGCGCAATTCCTCACGATTTCATACCGCGGCCTCAGCATGGGCACCGAGCGCATGCGCTACTCGTACCGGTTGGCGGGATTCGACGATGTGTGGTACGACACCTGGGACGATCAGGTGCGCTACGTGGACCTGACCCCCGGCAAGTACGTATTCGAAGTATACGCCATCAACCGAGACCTCATCCTCTCCGAAAAACCCGCGACCCTCGTCATCGACATCGTGGCGGACTCGTGGGAGCAGATTCAGGCCCAATACGAAGCGCGCATCGGCGAGATGGAGGAACAACTCGAACTCCACGAACGCGCCAGCCGACAAAACGAAGCGCTCATCAAACTCGCCAAAAGCAAGACGATGGAACACGGCGACATCGACGCGGCGCTACGCGAAATCGCCAAGGCCGCCGCCGAAACCTTGGGGGTCGATCGCGCCAGCATCTGGCTGTTCAACGAAACGCGCGACACGTTGCGCTGCGCCGACTGCTACGACGCCGCAACAGGGTTGCATGCCGCAGGACAAGAGTTTCCCGTCACAGACTGGCCGAACTACTTCCGGGCGATTGAAGCGGAACCGGTCATGGCGGTGGAAAACGCGATGTCCGACAGCCGCACCTGGGAACTCACGGACGAATACCTGCAACCGGGCGGCGTCGCATCGTTGCTGCACGCCTCGGTCCGCACGGGCGGCGATATCGCCGGCGTGGTGTTTCACGAGCGCGTGGGCATGACGCGGCCATGGGAACGCGACGAACAACATTTCGCGCGCGCCATTGCCTCGAACGTCGCCCTCGCCATCGAAGCGCGCGACCGCATGCGCGCCGAAGAACAAACCCGCCGCATGCAAATCCGCCTGCAAAACATCATCGATTCGATGCCGTCGGTTCTGATCGGCGTCGACAAGCAGGGGCGGGTGACCCACTGGAACCAAAAAGCGGCGCAAGTCGGCTGTCTGACTTCGGAGGAGGCGACAGGCCTGCCCTTTGACGTGGCCTTCCCCTATTTGGGCGAGGACGCCGGGCGCGTGTGGCAGGCGTTGGCCAACGCCGCGCCCATCATCTCGGAACGCATTGCCTGGCGAGGAGCCGACGGAGACACGCTGTACTACGACCTTATCGTCTACCCCCTCGACGCGACAGGCGAGCAAGGAGCGGTCATCCGCCTGGACGACATCACCGCGCGCGTGAAAATCGAAGAAACCATGGTGCAAACCGAGAAAATGATGTCCGTGGGCGGTCTGGCCGCGGGCATGGCCCACGAGATCAACAACCCACTGGGCGGCATCCTTCAGGCATGCCAAAACATCGTGCGCCGTCTCTCGCCCGATCTGCCCAAGAACCAACAGACCGCCGAGCAATTGGGGGTCCGCCTCGAAACGCTGCATCAATACATGACCGAACGGGGCGTCTTCGAATTCATCGAAGGCATTCGCGCCGACGGCGCCCGCGCTGCCAAGATCGTCGCGGACATGTTGGCCTTCAGCCGCCGAAGCGAGTCGCACTTTGCGCCGGTGAAGCTTCCGGACATGGTGGATACGGCCTTGCGCCTGGCTGCGAACGACTATGATCTGAAAAAACATTACGATTTCCGGCAAACGATCATCGTGCGAGAATTCGAAGAAAACCTGCCGCCGGTGCGCTGCGAAAAAACCAAAATCGAGCAAGTTCTGCTGAATCTCATCAAAAACGCCGCCCATTCCATGGCTCAAAACGCCAGCGGAAAAGAGCCGGTGCTGACCATCCGCCTCGAACGCGAGCCGCACCACGCACGGATCGAAATCATCGACAACGGCCCCGGCATGGACGACGCCATCCGCCGCCGCATTTTCGAACCCTTTTTCACGACCAAAGAAGTGGGCGTCGGCACGGGACTGGGCCTGTCCGTGTCGTACTTCATCATCACCAAACAGCACCGCGGAACCATGACGGCCGAATCCTCGCCGGGCGCCGGAGCCCGGTTCATCCTCCGCATTCCGTGGGACATGGAGACCCCCTGAGTGGCCGTTCACGTGTTGATAGTGGACGACGAACCATCGGTTCGCACGAACCTTGCCGCCTATCTCGAAGACGAGGACATGTGCGTGCACGCCCTTTCCTCCGCGGAACACGCGCTGGAGTTGGTCCGCAGCGGATTGAAATTCGACGTCTGCGTGATGGACATGCGCCTGCCCGGCATGAACGGCAACGAGGCAATCCGCGCCCTGCATGCGGCCTGCTCCGGCCTGCGCTTCGTCGTGCATACCGGCACCGCAGGATACCGGCCGCCCGATGAATTCGCCGCACTCGGCGTCACGCCGGCCCGAGTCTTCCGAAAACCGCTGGCGGACATGGAGCCCTTGGCGGCCGCAGTCCGCGAACTGATGAAAGAACACGGGTGACGCCAGGATGAGTTTGGACAACACCCCCCTGATACTCAGCATCGAGGACGAAGCCACCGTGCGGCGCAGCATCGTCGGCTACCTGGAAGACAGCGGGTTTGCCGTGCTCGAAGCAAGCAATGGCCAAGCAGGCTTGGACGCCTTCCGCGAAAAACGCCCCGACCTCGTGCTCTCAGACCTGCGCATGCCGGGCGTGGACGGACTGCGCGTGCTCGAAACCATCGCGCGCGAAGCCCCCGAGACGCCGGTGATCATCGTCTCGGGCACGGGCGACATGAACGACGCCGTGGCGTCGCTCCAACTCGGCGCATGGGACTATGTCATGAAGCCAATCCAAGACATGGCGGTGCTCGAACACTCCATCCGGAAAGCGCTCGAACGCGCGCGCCTGGTGCGCGAAAACCGCAAGTACCGCGAGCACCTCGAAGCCACCAACAAACGCCTCGCGGAAAGCCTGCGGCAACTCCAGGAAGACGAAAACGCCGCGCGCCGCATTCAATTTCAATTGCTGCCCCCCCAGGACGCCGTTCTGGGCGGATTCCAGTTCGCTCACTACCTGAAAACGTCGGCGTATCTCAGCGGCGATTTTGTGGACTATTTCCCCATCGATGCGCACAACATCGGCTTCTACATCGCCGACGTCTCCGGTCACGGCGCTTCCTCGGCCTTCGTGACGGTGCTGCTCAAAAGCACGATGAACCACCTGATCGACCAATACCGCCGCGCGGAAAACGACACGGTCTTGCATCCCAACCTTGTGCTGAAAACCATCAACGACGACATCATCCAGCGGGATTTCGGCAAGTATTTAACGATGCTGTATGCCGTTTTCGATCTCGATCGCCACACCATGACCTTCAGCAACGGAGGCCAGTTTCCCCCGCCCGTGGCGTTTGACGGAACGCGCCCGCAGTTCCTGGAAGACAAAAACCTGCCGGTGGGTCTGTTCGCGAACGCATCGTACAACACCAAGACCTTCGATGTGCCCGACGCATTTTTCATGCTCTTGTGCTCGGACGGAGTGCTTGAAATACTGCCCCACGAGCGTCTACAAGAGAAAAAAGATTTTTTGCTTTCGCTGGCGGGCGGACCCGAAACGACCTTGCGCTCCATCGTGGACGCCATGGGACTGGACACGCTGGAATCGCCCGGGGACGACGTAACCCTGATGCTGGTTAGAAAGGCGCCTGAAAATGGATAATGGGGAAGTGTATTACACCCAGCACGAGAGACTTGTCGTGCTGAAATTCGTGGGCCAAATCCGGTACACGATGGGTTCGTCCTACCGCGTCAGCGCTTCGTTGGACGCGTTCCTCGACGAGCTTTTCGCAAAGAAAAATTTCGACAACATACTGATCGATCTCACCCAAACCGAAAGCATCGACAGCACCAACCTCGGCCTGCTCGCCCGCGTCGCGAAATTCTCGCAGGAAAACCTAGGCCGCCAGGCCACCATCATCTCGACAAACGACGACATCAACGCAGTCCTCGAGAGCGTGGCCTTCGATCGCGTTTTCCTGATCCTGCGCGACCCGCACGACCCAAAATCCGCTTTCGAAACCGTCCCGGATCGAGCGGACCGCGCCAAAGAACTCGCCCGTCTCATCCTCGACGCCCACAAAACGTTGATGGAAATAGCCGAAACGAACCAAGACAAATTCCGCAAGGTCGTCGAAATCCTCGAAGACCAACTGCGCGCAAAAGAGACGCAACACGACTGAACCGCAATTCCCGCCGCAACCACGCCGCAACCGAAACAGGGAGACCAAGCATGACCTTTCCAGATACCTTTGCATGGGGCGTGGCGACCGCTTCGGCCCAGATCGAGGGCGCGACAAATCTAGACGGGCGCGGCTTGTCCATTTGGGAC
>JAKJDA010000161.1 GCA_022706165.1 Candidatus Hydrogenedentota bacterium
TCTTCGCGCGATACTCCTCCTTCGTATACACGCCCCGCGCCGCCGCCCGCTCCACAAGCATGCTGATGTTGTTCGAATCCTTGTCGGCAGGCACAAGAAAAAAACGCGGCTCATCCGGATTCAGCGGATGCATCGCCGCCCCCTCCACAAGCTCGCCATCGAAAAATTCCACGACAACCGGGCCACCCTCCGTCGCGACCTCCCGATACGGACGCGACTTGTCGAAATGACCGTCAAAACTCTTCACGTAACACACAGCCTTCAGATCGGAAAAACGAACCCCTAACGTCTTGCCCGTCATGACGCCGTCCCGCGTGCAACAATCCAGATAAAACCCCGAATCGCGCGGATTCAGCGCAAAACAAACCCCATACGCGCGCCGACCATCCCGAAAAGCGACCACCAACTGCATGCGGGTATGCTTTTTGCGCGATTCCTCCTGCTTGCGATTTTCCTCCTCCTGTCTGCGTTGCCGATCGTCTTGCCAGCGCAGGATCAATTCATCGCCAATATTCGCCTTGCGCACATGGGTCGGATACAGCCCCTGACGATGAATCTCCGTCAACGCGGCGTTTTCAGACTCCGCCTCGACAACGCCGGACATTTCCTTGCCCGCCGCATCGATGGCTTTGTAGGTGAACTTGGCCACGACCGACTCTCCCGTGTTGCGCACTGAGGCCCATCGAGCGCCGATGGAAGAGGAATCGCCGCATAACGCCCATTCCCTCTTCTCCACAGGCGGGATTCATCACGGCGGATGTAAGGGGCAAGAGCATTCTCTTGTACGGAAAGCCATGCGCCCCCGCCGCATTGCGGCACGCAAAGCGCAGTGTACATCCCGCCCTCGGCTTTTCATAACCTTACCACCAAACGCCGGTATTGTCAAAAGGCGGAAAACCGAGAAAACAAAACTCCTGATGAGCACCCATGCCCCAGCGTATCTCGCCCGCGAAAACACCAGAAACGAAAAAAGCGGAAGCGCTTTTCGCGCCTCCGCCGCGTGATTGCCAACCAACATGCAACGCGTTACGTCCCCGAAGAAGGAACATGCCCCATACGATAAATCTTCACCTTTAGCAACCCATTTTTGGGGTCCAACTGCCGCATTGCCGCCAATGACAAGTCGATCACCCGCGCCGACACATACGGACCGCTATCGGTGTGCCGCACGATGACAGAACGCCCGTTCTCCGCAACCACCAGATAATGAGCCCCAAAATCGCCTTTGGGAAGCGCGCACGTGAACTTATGATCCTGCAAAAGCTCTCCCGACGCCGTCACGCTGCCGCTGCTGGCCACCGTATAATAGGATGCAATGCCCTCAGCGACGGGTTGAAGCGGCTGTTGACACAGCAGCACCAACGCTATCACTTCTATCATGCCTTTTCTCCCTTTCCGCATTCCCCTGAGTTCCTCGCTACGAGGAATCCTCGCGAAATGCCTATCCACCGCAAGGGCCACGGCCCGTGAGGCACAGACGCCATACCGCTTGTCAGGCGCCGCAGCAAGACGCCATCCGCGTCCGCCGCCCCGGGCCACCGTCCCACCGCCACACCGGCAAGACGTCCACCGCCCCGTTTTCCAGCACTTCTTTCCCCAAAAGGCGCCCCGTGCGCCCCTCGGCAAGCGATCGTTATGACACACTCCCCCTCTCCATGTCAACCACCGGAAGCAAAAAAAGCGCCGATCCGACTTATAAATATTCCCGTTATTTCACATATAAAATTCATTCAACACCCAATGTGGACTGGATAAATGCCATTTTTCGTATAATGATTTTGCGTTACGCGCCATATGATAATCATCATTATTTCGAACTATTATGTATTGAAATCGAGACATGGATATTCATTTTTTCAAATCAATTGATACAAATATCGCGATCGATTTTCGAGACAATTCATGGGGTATTCGTTTTCAATACATTATATATCAATACCTTACAAATACATATCGCCTCGCGCCCCCTACGCGCACGATCAAGATACATAGTGAAAATTGTATTTGATACGTTAAGATATATTTCAGAGTTGAGTCCATTTTTCTCTTTCCACTATGAAAATATATTCTATGATGTAAGTCATCGCCGGAGTTCCGTATCCCGATTCCAAGGAAAACCAGGGTTCGGCAGGACGGCAAGTTACGTCCAGATTCCTTTGCCCTGGAATTTTTTTTATTTCGGATATGATACGTGATGCTAGGGGCTGAATTTGCGCGCCATGGTTTCAAAAAGGGGACGTTCTGGGGAAAACCTATCTCTCGCACATCGTGGACGGCGCGCGATTTCTGGCCCTGGCAGACACTTTGGAAAACCCGCAGCCCACGACAGGAGGGAGATCACAGGGAAAGGTTGCCGGGATCGTCCGTGTGCATCCCCAGCAGGGCGCGTCGGAGGCACTCGAGGGCCGTAACGCCGACGCGCAGAGCGGTGAGCCGGCCCCAGTCGCCGAGCGGCAATTGCCAGGCAGTACGGGACTCAGGGGTTGCGAAAACAGCGTCCAGCGCGGCCCCTTGGTCGCGTGGAACCATGGCCAAAGCGCAATCGGCATGGAACATGGCGCGCACGCTTTCGGCCAAGGTCTCCGCGTTTGTCTGGGGCAAGAGGTTCGCTGGGTCGCCAAGAACCATCCCGCCTGCGAAAGAAACGGCGCCTGCCGCACGCAGACGCCGCCGCTAACCGTTTCGGCAGTCGCCAGCGACCAGCCCCTCTGGGCGAAAAGTCCGTCGACCACGGCCTCAAGAGTGTCGTTGTCCTTCCCGAAAATGCTCTGGGGGAGGCGACGCCGCAGCTTGCCCTCGACTTCCGCAATCATGTTCTCGGCCTCCGTGCGGCATTGCGCAAGAGCGGTTATCCGAATGCGGACGGCATCCGGCGAGGCAAGTATGCCGATGGTCGGGTTTTTCTGGGTTTGAATGAGGTCGCCGATGACGGCGTCGACGCGCGATTCGCCTATGCCCGCGATCTTGAGCACTCGCGAATCCAGCAGACCCGCGATCCCGTATTTCTGACGCAGATAGGGCACGACGCGTTCGGTCAGCATGGCCTCGAGCTCTGACGGCACGCCGGGCATGGCGATGATGACGCCGCGCTCGTCTTCGACGATAAGGCCCGGCGCGGTTCCGTTGGGGTTTTCGATGGCGATGGCGCCCGCCGGGGCGAAGGCCTGCTTGCGGTTGTTTTCCGTCATGGGACGGCGCATCCGGGCAAAGCGGGCCGTGACCTGGGCCAGCAACTCTTCACGGAACTCGAGCGGGCGATTGAGGAGCGCGGCGATGCTCTCCCGGGTAAGATCGTCCTCGGTCGGTCCCAATCCGCCCGACAGCAACAACACGTCGGCCCGGTCCAGGGCGGCATGCAACGCCCGGACAATCCGCTCTTGATTGTCCCCCACGGTGGTCTTTTGATACAACGGGATGCCGTGTTCGGCCAACACCCGTCCCATATACGCGGCGTTGGCGTCTACAATCTGCCCCAGGAGCAGTTCGGTTCCAATCATGATCATTTCAGCGCGCATCGATGGCCTCACGGGTTGCGCGGCACTGCATGAAGCGGCGATTGCGAGGTTCGCAGCGCCTGCACGACGGCCTTGCGCCGCTTTCTCGCGATCCCCTACGCGGCGGTTGTGTTTCGAAAACGGATGCCCGATCATACGCGATGTCCCGGGGTTTCACAAACACGCCCCGCGCATGCCCGAGTCGCGGCGGCGGAAAAGTTGGAGGAGGCGCGCTGCGCCAGTGCCTGAGGAAGGAGGACCGGTTGTTTCACGAGATATTCGTCGCGGAAAATCTGATCGCCCTGTTGACCCTGACCGCGCTGGAGATTGTCCTAGGAATTGACAATATCGTGGTGATAGCCATCGTCACGGGGAAACTCGACAAGCGGAGCGGCGCCATCGCGCGCCAGACCGGTCTGGCCCTGGCCATGGGCATGCGAATACTGCTGCTGCTTTCTATCCGATGGATGATGGGACTTACCATGCCCCTCTTCAGCGTTTTTGAACATGCGGTGACGGGCAAGGATTTGATTCTGCTGGGAGGCGGCGCGTTTCTCATCGGTAAATCGACCTACGAAATTCACGAGCGGGTCGAGGGACCGGACAGCATCGACGCGGTGAAACGACGCAGCGTCGGATCGTTGCGAACGGCCATCATCCAGATAGCGCTGCTGGACATCGTGTTCAGCCTTGACTCGGTGATCACGGCCGTCGGCATGGCGCAGCGCCTCTGGGTCATGATATTCGCCATTGTCGCGGCTATCCTGATGATGATGGCGTTTTCGGGAGCCATCACGGCGTTTATCCATCGTCACCCGACATTGAAAGTGTTGGCGTTGGCGTTTCTGATGCTGATCGGGGCGATGCTGGTGGCGGAGGGACTCGGCAAGCACATCGAGAAGGGATATATCTACTTTGCGATGGCCTTTTCCTTATTCGTGGAGATGTTGAACTTGCGGGCTCAGAAAAAAGCGCCCCTTCTCCCGAAACCGCAGGGGGAGAAGCCATAAAAAGGCGAGGCCGCGAAACCGTCCAAAGGGGGGCTTTGGAATTACAGGGTATGCTTCGCGGCCTCTAGGCGCACACCCAGCGAGCGTCATCGCCACTTCGCCGGGGGATATGCATCATCAATGACGGTTGGGATATGCCTCCTCGACTTTTTGTATTGCCTACGCTTCTCGTAGGCCTAAAACCTTCTTCGCGTGAGGGTATAATACAAAACAAAGAGCCTCTTGTCAACCTAATTTCTGGCATTCCCAGAAAAAATTCTAGAAAAATTCTCTTTGCCTCCCGAGAACATCCCCATAACGCTTGTGACGCCTCTCGGTTGAAAATCTGCCGTTGGGAAAATCAAGGCCGGCAATCGACATTTCACTGATCTATGTCGAAAAGACACGATGTCGATCACCGTGAAACACAACCCGAGCATTGACCAAAACTCCGGCATGGCACAGCCTCCGCATGACGGTGTAAAGGAATGAATCGGTCAGAATGCTTGCAGCCCGTTATTTCGAATCGCCCATGCAATCGCCGCTTGAGGCGTCGTTTTTCGTTTCGGCTGCTTTGCCATGGACGCGTTCGTATTCGAGCGGATGGCGGTCGCGGAACTCCTCGTTTGAGATGCGTCCGGTCAGCCATGCCCCGTTCATCGGGTAGGCGTCGGGGTCGAAGATCACCATGTAAAAATGCCAGATAAGGATGGAGCCGGTGGCCAGGATCGCTTCGTAAAAATGTATCAGCGAGGCGACATCCAGCACGACTTTGGGGAAGTAACGCAGGAAAAGGTCCGCGTACCACATGGCGAACCCGGTAACGATCATGATGACCGATCCCCAGATCAGGCCCCAGTATTCGAATTTTTCCCGGTAGGAGTAGCGGTCGAATCGGGGAGGCCTGCTTGCCAGACCCAGCCCATAGCCAAGATTGTGAAAAAGGTCGCGGAGATCGCGCGGCACAAGGATCATGGCGAACAGTTCGCGGCGCCCGTATCGCGACAACAAGGCATGCAGGAAGTGAACGAGCATCAGCGCCACGAACACGATGGCCGTGCCGCGATGGATCAGGCCGCGCGCCGCAAGCCCTGCGTCCTTGCCAAAAAGATGCAACGTCATCCAGCTATCGGGATAGCGAAGGGCAAACCCGGAAATCGCCAACGCGATAAACGATCCCGCGAGGACCACGTGGCCCGCGCGCTGCCCGATGGTGAAACGCTGGCGGCTGTCTGGGTTGCGCGCTTCTGTCATGCAATGAGCGATGACGCTGCGAAGGAACAGAATGATGTTGTGCGCCAACATGCCGCCGAGGATCAGGCCAATAAGCCAAAGGTAAATCAGCCGTACGATGCCGGCGGCTTTTTGGCTGGGCGAGGCGGGAATGATGTGCACCGCGCCTTGGGCGAAGTTGGGGCCCGCGTCTTTGTGGCATTTGCCGCATGTTTGGGGGAGATTGGCCTTGTGGGTCGAGGCTCTGGCATCGCTCGAGGGGAGAATGTCGTGGACGCCGTGGCAGCTGGTGCAACTGGCCACGATGAGGGAGCTGGACGACGTGGACAAGCCGTGGTAGCTGTCCATGTAGCTGCCCTGACGCCGGGTGGCGATGCCATAGCGTTTCATTACTTTTTCGTCGTTGTGGCATTTAGGGCAGGTTTCGCGCGACACGGCGCGGGCGCTGACCTGCGATGTCGCCGCGGCAGGGGAGTCGATGTTGTGTTCGCCGTGGCAGTCTGCGCAGTTGGGCGCGTCCTTCACGCCTTTCCGGAGGGCCTTTCCATGGATGCTGTCTTCGAATTCACGCGCGGGCTTGTCGTGGCATTTTCCGCAGGTCGCGGGCACGTTGGCCCGATTCACTGCGGAACGGGGGTCCTGCGTCGGCAGAATTTGGTGCGTTCCATGGCAGTCCGTGCAGACGGCGGCCTTGGGATCGCCGCGCTGCATGATGCGTCCATGAACGCTGTGCAGATAGGCGCGGCTGGGGTCGAAAACGGACACCATATGGCGCTTGGTCAGCGTGGCGTCGGAATGGCAGCGCCCGCACGTGGCGGCAAGATTCATGCGGTGCGTGGGCGAAAGCGGGTCCGTTTTGGACCGGATGTCGTGCTTGCCATGGCAATCCAGACATCCGCCAATGTCCTGATCGCCGTCCTGCAACGCCTTGCCGTGGAGACTGTCGGCGTATTCTTTGGCCTGTTCGTGGCATTGTGTGCAATCGACAGGTTTCAAGGAATCCGCATGGGGAACTTCTTCGATATCGCTATGGCAGCCCACGCATCCCATGGGGCCGTGCACCGTCTTG
>JAKJDA010000162.1 GCA_022706165.1 Candidatus Hydrogenedentota bacterium
GGGCATGATCCCGAACAAGACCACGTGATGCAGGCTTCGTTCGATGCGTTGCAACGGCGCTTCGACATGCCGGCATTCCTCGATGATCGAATGGACAAGGTTTTGCTGCCGTTCGTTGACCATGTAGGGATGTGAGGAGGCGCGCGCGTTTTCCAGATCAAACCGGTCCACCAGCGTTCGGATGCGGCCTTGAAAGTGCCACGTCTGGTAACGGGCGTTGCTGGGAATCGTAAAGGCCAGCAACACGCCGGCAATGGTCGCATGCACGCCCGACTCCAAAAATGCGAGCCACACGAGAATGCCCACAATCACGTAGGGAAAGGTGCGCCGAACTCCGAATCGGCTGAGCCCGGCGCTGACGAGTATCAGCGTGCCGCCCAGAAGAAGCGGCTCGATATCGATGCGCTGGGTGTAAAAAACCGCGATCACCAGGACGGCCCCCAGATCATCCACAATCGCCAAGGCAATCAAAAACACGACCAGGCCTGGAGGAACGCGCTTCCCCAACAAACTCATGCAGCCCACCGCAAAAGCGATGTCCGTCGCCATCGGAATGCCCCAACCGCGCTGCAGGTCCGTGCCGCCGGTGAACGCGAGATACATCAACGCGGGAAATGCCATGCCGCCAATGGCCGCCAGCATCGGCAACGCAGCCCGGCGAAACGTCGACAATTCTCCGGCGATCAATTCGCGCTTGATCTCGAGACCCGCCATGAAAAAGAAAATCGCCATCAACCCATCGTTGACCCAGTGTTGCAGCGTTTGCGCAAACTCGAATCCCCCTGCACGAAAGCCTGCCTTCATCTCCCAGAAGGCCGCATACGATTCCCGCAGGGGGCTGTTCGCCAAGATGACTGCTGCAACGGCCGCGAACAACAGAAATGCCGCCGCATACGTATCGTGCTCGAAAAAATGGTCGAGCAGCGTCTTTCCTTCCAATTCCGGCAACGTGGATGGTGGCTTCACGGAACGCCTTTCTTGATCGATGTCTGTTTGCTCCTAGCCATGCTGCCCCGGAAACACGGCTCAACCTGGGAAAATTTCACCGCCTTACGATGCCCTGTCGCATGGGCGGCAGGCAAAAACGTTTTGTGCTCACTTCATGCAATGACTGCTGGGAATACAGATGTATAGCATGAACGTCGCCCCCAGGGCGACTCGCCATGCTATTGCATGCCGCGACGGTCCAGGCATATGCCGCCGCTCCTGGCTTCGATCGATTTGCCGCGGAGGTGAGTCAGGATTTCGAAAAGCTGTTGGGGCGTTCGCGGCGTGGCGCGATCAGAGAAGCTCACGCAAAAAAGCACATCCAACTCAAGGCGAGGATCCTTCTCCCGGGATTCGGATGCGGGTCCCCGCTGGATGGCGGTCGATCCTATTCGGGCATATAACGAGGCGAGTCCCTCCTGCCAGATTTCCCGGACTCGCGAACAGTATGCCTGGACCTGATCGGCGCTCAACAAGCTAACGAAATGACCGCCGCTCATGTGTCCCGAAAAGACGCTTTCCCCCCCGAATTCCTGGTTGCATGTCTGAAGAACCTGGGCAAATGCAGTGATAATGCGTATTCGCGCTTCCTCGCCGTACCGGTACGAAAATTCCCGGACATTCGTGACTTCCCCATAGGCCACGGCAAAAGGTTCGCCGCACCCGAGGCGTCGCTGGATTTCGCGCTTGGTGGATTCGGCCCCGTGCATTCCCGTGAGGGGGTCGATGTCCACCGTGTTTGCGTGGGATCGCAGGAGAGAATCGATGCGTTGTAGCAATTGGCCGACATGGAACGGCTTGGAGACGTAGTCATCGGCGCCTTGCGCCAAGCCATGGAAAACCTCTTCCTCGCTGTCCATTGAGGAAAGGATGAGAATAGGCAGTGTATAGAGAGAAGCGCTTCGACGCATGCGGCGGCAGAGTTCAAATCCCGACACGCCCGGAAGCATGACGTCCACAATGAGCAAGTCGAATTTCCCTTGCTGCATGGCATCGATTACTTGATCGCCCGATCGGATGACTGTGCAATGATGGCCTTGAGCGACCAATTGCTGTTGCAATACAGCGACCGCCTTCGCGTCGTTCTCTGCAATCAGAATCCGGGCCATTCTCCATCCTCTCCTCGCATGCGCGGTGCCTTTCAAACGGTGTTCGCGATATACACGCCTCCAATGGTCACAAGCGGCTGCTCGATGCGAAGCGCTGCCCCAACTTTCCCCGGTAGTAAGGTAGCAGCCTTATGCCGACGTGTCAAGAGATGTTTTTACTATGAAACCCGTAGTTCATGCGCCTTCGAGAACCGCGCCCGATATTGCGGGGCATCTGTTGGAAAGCCTTATGCCGCAGGCATGTGCACCCATGCGATCAGAATTTTTTGCATGCCGTTGCACGGATATGGGGATGGTTCCGGATAGTGTTTTCGCCGAGTTTTCAAGACGGCGTTTCCGCCTCCTGGAAATGCCGTTATACGAAATCCCGGATAACTGAAAGTACTGTCCGGAAAACATGGAGACGCTCCGGAAAAACCGGACCCCTTCCGGGGAAAGTGGAAGTAAAACCGGCGACTTTGAGATCGGGAATAAAGAAGGGTTTCGCAAGTCAATGTATTTCAATGTGTTACAGATGTATTCCTGCTTCGCTTCGGTTTCATTCCTTCAACGTCCGTTGGCATGTTACTTGATAATAAGCCCAATAGGCACGGATCGGCATTGACTGGGGGTTTGGAAATGGAGTCTGCGGGAGGAAGAGGCATGCTGACGGCTGAGCAAGAACAGATCGAACGCTTATCGGAATCCCTGCTCCTCGCTGCCCCTTCGGACATACAAGAACTTGCAGGATTTCACACCCAGTTTCAGGAAATCGCCGCGTGGGCGCTTCAGCGTCATTTCCCTTCCGCCTCCCAAGTTTCTCGAAAAGCGGCGGACGTCATCGAGCAGGTCATTCTGGGGGAGGCCGTGAATCCCCAGCAGGCGCTCGACGATGTCTGCCAAGCGGCGGCATTCATTCAAAGCGTCGTGTGCGCGGGAAAAAATCCCGGGGACCTCCCGCTTCCCGATGCATTCAAAATCGCGGAGACAATGGATGAAAATGCGGGCGATCTCCCGGACAATGGGAACGATGCCGCAGGGGATAACGGCGCCGCACCGAAGGGTGCGCACAAGACGTCCGATACGACGACGGGGCAGGGATCGGAACCTTCCAGCGCGGAAAGCAACATGTTTGCCAATGACCCGGAATTGATGGCGGAGTTCATCCAAGAAGCCCGGGAACACTTGGAGGCGGCCGATGTTCATTTGCTGACTTTGGAGACGGAACCCGACAACGAAGAGGCGCTGAATGCGGTTTTTCGAGCGTTTCACACGCTTAAAGGCAATGCCGGCTTCTTGGCCCTTCCCGAGATTCAATGCTTGGCCCATGAAGCGGAGAGCCTGCTCGATCGCGCCCGGAAGCGAACCCTCCAACTGGAGGGCAAAGCGATGGATGTGGCGTTTGACGCCGTAGACGCTCTCAAGGGGCTTGTAGGGCAGATATCCGAAAGGCCTGCCCCGGAAAGTCTTTTGGCTCAGCAGGTTGAATTAGAGCGCCTTCGCGAGCGGTTGCGCGCCATTGCCGAAGGATCGGAAAACGAGACCAAGACCGCCGAAATGTCTGACGACGCGGAAGTCGCCGAAGGCATGAAATTGGGCGAAATCCTAGTCGAAACGGGTGTTGCGACCGAGTCTGCCGTCGAACATGCCCTGCAGGAACAGCAGGCAACTCCCCAACCCAAAAGACTGGGCGAAATCCTGGTCGAACACGTTGCCACATCCAGCCACGCCGTTCAGGAAGCGCTCGAGATACAACGCAACGGTTCTGAGTCCCGGAAAATCGGCGAGATCATGGTGGAATTGGGGTCTGCGTCCCCGGAAGCGATAGACGCCGCCCTGGAATGCCAACAGCGGACCCCGGAAAATCCCAAACTGGGGGAACTCTTGGTGCGCGCAGGCGAAGCGCCCGCAAAAGACGTAGCCCGCTCCCTTCGCAGTCAGCAGCAGGCTGGCGTCGCGGGCGAACACATGAAAGAGTCCGTGAAAGTGGATGCGGCGCGTCTTGACCGCCTCATCGACGCGATTGGCGAAATGGTCATCGCCGAATCGATGGTGAGTCAGTCACAAGCCGTGCTTCAGGCCAGTTCTCCGGAATTGGCGCGTCATCTGGCCCAACTCGACAAAATTACCCGAGAGTTGCAGGAAATGGGGATGTCGTTGCGCATGGTGCCGATTCGCCCTGCCTTTCAGCGGATGGCGAGGCTCGCGCGCGATCTGGCGAAGAAATCGGGGAAGCAAGTGGAATTCGTGACGCGCGGAGAGGACACCGAACTCGACAAGACCGTGGTGGACAAGATCGGCGATCCCTTGGTGCACATGGTGCGCAACGCCATCGACCACGGGATCGAGGAAAGCGAGGCCGCGCGCATCGCAGCCGGGAAAGCGCCGGCGGGGCGCGTGGAACTGCGCGCGTTTCACAAGGGCGGCAACATTCACATCGAAGTGGAAGACGATGGCTGCGGCCTTGATCGGGAACGCATCTTGGCCAAGGCGCTGGAGCGGGGGCTTATCCGCGAAGGCGAGATTCTTTCCGATCGCGAGGCGTACAACCTGATTTTCGAGCCGGGCTTTTCGACGGCGAAGACGGTGACCGACGTGTCGGGCCGAGGCGTGGGGATGGACGTGGTGCGGCGCAACGTCGAAGCCCTGCGCGGCCAAGTGGAGATTCGATCCGAGAAAGGAAAGGGCGGGCTGTTCAGCATCCGGCTTCCGTTGACGCTGGCCATCATCGACGGCATGGTGGTGCGCGTGGGAAGCGAACGGTACGTCCTGCCCACGTTATCCATCGTAACCTCGTTGCGTCCAAACGCGAAGAACGTATCCACGGTCGTCCAGCGCGGGGAGATGCTCACCCTGCAGGAACAGTTGATTCCGATGCTGCGACTGGGGCGTCTGTTCCATGTTCTCGATGCGGAGGAAGAGATGTCGCAATGCATTGCCGTTGTGGTCGAGGCGGAGGGAAGACGCGCGGCGCTGGTTGTTGACGAGATCATCGGACAACAGCAAATCGTGATTAAATCCCTGGGCGAAACCATGCAGGGCATACCGGCCATCGCGGGCGGCGCCATCATGGGGGACGGTCGCGTCGGGCTGATCGTCGACGTGAGCGGTCTCATGCGCGTCGCCAAGGAAACCCCGTCCGAGGATGTCCAGCACCAGTGCGAAACCAAGCCGGGCTCTTCTGGCGCCGAAGGAGAGGCAACCCCATGAAAGCCGAATACGTCAACCCATTCGTTGAAAGCGTGTATGAATTGTTCGTGTCCATGCTGAACGCCAACGCGCGAAAAGGCGAAGTGACCCTATCCACCAATAACGTCAAACCGCGCCAGTTGACCGCCCTCATCGGCTTCAGCGGCCCGGTCCGCGGCATGGTCGCGATGTCTTTTCCCGTCAATACGGCGTTGGCCATGGTGAGCCGTCTTCTGGGAACGCAAGTTCTGGTGGTGGACGACACGGTTTCGGATGCGGTGGGCGAATTCGTCAACATCGTATCGGGGGCGGCCATCGACTTGAGCTTGCCGACGGTGGTGCGAGGCAGTGGCTATGTCGTGGATTATCCGTCGCGGGCACGATGGCTGGAAGTTCATTTTGACAGCGATCTGGGACCTTTCAGTCTTCAAATCACGTTCGAGACGCAGCAGACTGCAAAGGATGGAGGCGCCCCATGAAAGCACTTGTTGTAGACGATTCCGTGGTGATGCGAAGAGTGCTGATCGGCGCGCTCAGCCGGGCCGGCATCACGGAGGTCGCGGAGGCGGCGGACGGCTGCGAGGCGGTCAAGGCCGTCGCGGAGGCGGAGTACGATCTGGTTTTGATGGACTGGAACATGCCGAACATGCTGGGAATAGACGCCGTGCGGGAGATGCGCGCGCAAGGAAAGAAAGTTCCCGTCATCATGGTGACGACCGAGGCGGAAAAATCACGCGTCATTGAAGCCATCAAGGCGGGCGCTAACAACTATATCATCAAGCCATTTGATTCCAAGGGCATCGTCGACAAAATTCATGAAGTGCTCGAGAAGGCGGCTCCGGTTCAATAACGGAAGCAGGTTCGAGACGCGGAAAGGGAGGCGTTTCCCATATGCACGCAATCGCATCGGGAAAGTCGCAATGCGGCGAAACCGGAAAGGAGACGGACAATGTCTACCGGTTGCACCGGAAGCGTCCTATCTGGAAATCCCAGCCACGATTGGAAAAAACGCGCGAGAAGGGCGTTGCGTTTCGGACGTCGCCCGTATCCCGCTTGTCGCGCCGCCCGGAAGCGTTTTTGATGGACGCCGCCGTCTTCGAGAAGTTTCGCGCGCTCGTCCACGATCGCAGCGGCATTTCGCTAGGTCCGAACAAGGAATCGTTGGTGTCGGCGCGCATTGCAAAACGCATGCGTTGTCTCGGGGTCGCGACGCATGAGGACTACCTTGAACATGTCCTGGGCGACGAGACAGAAATGATCTTTCTTATCGATGCAATATCGACCAACGTGACCAGTTTTTTCCGGGAGCCGGACCATTTCAATTTCCTGCGCACGATCGTTCCGCAATGGGTCGCCAAAGGGCAAACCCGCTTTCGCTTTTGGTCTGCGGCGAGTTCTTCGGGCGAAGAGCCGTACACGTTGGCGGTAACGCTGCTCGACGCGCTGCAAGGCCGCAATCTGGACGTGCGCATCTT
>JAKJDA010000163.1 GCA_022706165.1 Candidatus Hydrogenedentota bacterium
GCGCCGATGCAACGCGTCGGCCACGCTATACGACAATTCCGCCGTTCCGCCAAGGTCCGGCTTGAACTCGTAGCAGAAAAGCAGAATCGGTTTC
The DNA here is from genome assembly GCA_022706165.1 of Candidatus Hydrogenedentota bacterium. GTDB lineage: Bacteria > Hydrogenedentota > Hydrogenedentia > Hydrogenedentales > SLHB01 > JAKJDA01. Next base: position 95 of record JAKJDA010000163.1, read on the forward strand.
GTCAACGCAGCCATCCCCTCTCCAGGCGCCCCGTGGAACCAACGCCCCGCGCCGCATCGGACACGGGCAGCCTCTGATACTCCTTTCCCTGTCGCGAAACCTCGAGGCATCCCGTCATTGGATATACCCCAACGTTTTGAGGCTTTCCTCTTTTCCGCGCAGATCGTCCGTCGAAGCAGGCGGCGCGGAGCCATGAAGCGGACGGAACCATGCGCCCAGCACGGTGAACAACACGTCCGCATCCGCGATATCCACCGTAATCCGGCACGGGGCTTGGCGGATGCGGGCTAGACCCAGCCGCAAAAAAGTGGAGTTGGGCGTGGAAGGAAGTTTCTGCTCCACGCGAGGGGTATCCTGCAACGAAACCCCGGCGATTACCGGCTCTTCTCTTCCGGCTCCGGCCGTATGCATCGCCATCACGTCAAGATCCACCTCGTAGTCCCCGTCGGGCACGGAAAAGGCAAACGTCGCCCGTCGCGGCGTTTCGCCCGCAGGGCTCGCTTCTTCGAGAACCGCGCTGTCGATGCGCTCCAGAAACGGCGACGCCGGCGTCACGCGGGGCAGCGCGTCGTAGGCCTGCCACAACGGCGCCATGTCCCGTTCGAGACGCTCCCGCATCATCGCGGCAATATGCGGCGCCGAGGTCAACGCTTCGCCGCGCGTAAGAATGGAATCGGGCAGCGGCCAAAGCAAGTCCTCCTCCCCCGGAATGCCCATGGAGTATTTGTACTGCGCATCCCGCGCGATAAAGCGCGGCGTGGCATCCAGTCCATACGACGTATCGCGGCAGAAAACGTACTCGTGCACCGATCGCGTCGGTTCCGCGAAAAGCGTCCGCAAACTCTTGCCGTCAAACCGCGCCGACGTCTTCATCCCAAGCATATCGAGCAACGTGGGCAAAATATCCGCATTCTGGGTGAGCGCCTTCACGCGCAAGCCCTCCGGAAGACCTGCTCCGGCCATGATCAGCGGGACATGACACACTTCGTCGTGGGTGTAGCAAGGATTTTGCATCGTGACGCGGTCGGGGAAGGGACCGCCGAGGACATAGTGGCTGAAGTGGTTGTATTGCGCATGCCCGACGAAATCGGCGTTTTCGCCGATCAGTTCGCCGTGATCGGAAGTGATCAACACGATCGCGTCGTCGAGCGCGCCCTCCGCATGAAGCAAATCGAGAAGCCTGCCCACATAATCGTCGGCTTTGAGAATGCCGCCGTCATAAAAGCCGCGCAACAACTCGATGTCCTGCGGCGAAAACCGGTTCCCGCTGTACTGTTTCGGATAACCGTCCCCAATGAGGTCGCTCGTGTAATCGATATCGATCCACCGCCGGTACTCGGGTTCGAGCACATGGGGAAAGTGCGTTTCCATCGCGTGGATATACAGAAACAACGGCTTGCTCTGTTCCTTGCGCAATACCCGTTCGACCGTCTCCACGATGCGCGAGAACGGCGCATACGGCTCGACGGTGTCAAACTGCCGCGCCGCTTTCGCCGGACCTTCGGAAGACTCCCCGCCGGCGGATCGCGTAATCACCTTGTGCGGCAAGAAATACGTCCGATCGAACCCCCGTCCCAAACGGCTGCGCGACGGAAAAAATTCCTGCGTGCCGATCATCACGGAGTAGTACCCATTCTCCGAAAAAATCCGCGGGGCCAGTTGCTCTTCTTCCGGAGGAACGCGGGACGCCTCGCGCCATTCACGGGTCTCGGCGTAACAGACAGGGAAATGGCGGCCCGTCAAAAACTGGGACACCGAAATCGGGGTATTGAACGCTTGGGAAAAGTTCTGTTCAAACAGCACGCCGTGAGCGGCCAGCCGATCGATATTGGGCGAAGTGGGACGATCGTATCCATAACACGACAAATTCTTGGCGCGGCATGCATCGAGGCAAATCCAGATGACGTTGGGACGGGCGGGCGAAGCGGCATGGCGATCGGGGGATGCGGGCGCGCCGCAGTTTGTCGCCACGATCGCCACCCCCGCGGGCAACAACGCCAATAACGGCAACAAGACAAAAAAACGCATCGATCTCATGGATCGTTCGATTCGGCAACGCATAAGGTCCTCATTGTACCACAGGCGTCGCGCCTCCCGAAAAAACGGAACCGTTTCGCGCAACAACAGCCGTCTACCTTTCAGAAGGCCGCCACGAGTAAATAATTCTTGACAACATAGCCCCAGGGCCATTGCATTAAAATTCTGAGCCATTTGGACTTTTCGGCCCCATATACGTCCCGATTTTACCGTTTGGCGCACGATTTCGTTTTTGTAGCGCCCGGTCTCTGTGCCGGGCGGGTCTGGGCGCACTGATCCAGGACGGTGTGGATTCATCTCATCGCTTATTGTAAAACCGCCCGGCACGGAGACCGGGCGCTACAAAGACATTAACGATGGCTATTCCCATGCACCATTTTCCTCGGCCATTTAATGCGATGTCCCTGTCCATCGAATTTCCTTGCCAAAAGTGCGTATGCCGGGTAATATATTGACAGAAAAACAAAAAATCACGTTTCCGAGGAGTTTTGTGGGACTGCACGGCCAAGGGTTGGGGCCGAAAAATGCGAGAACGGGATAGGCGAAATGGCATCCGATCTTTTTCGAAAAGGGTCTGCAGAAGAGGGATTTTGACGGAAAAAACTGGATATGGCGTGGTGAAATGCGCTGTCGTCAGGGCGTTGTTGCTGGCAGCGATCCTTGTATTGCCTGCCTGCGCGACCGGTCGGCCACGCGTCCAGGAACCGTCCGCCTCTGTCCCCGCAGGATGGCCGCTTACGGCTCAATATCGGCTTATTTCTTCGGATTTTGGGGCTCGGTCTGCGTCAAATGGAGGCGGTCAGCGCATTCATCAAGGAGTCGATATTCCCGCTCCCAAGGGCACGCCCGTGCATGCTACGGCGAGTGGGGACTGTGTTGTTTCGGGACGCAATCGAGGCGGGTATGGAGAAGTGATCATCCTGGAGCATGACGGGGGGTATCAGACTCTTTATGCCCATCTAAGCAGACGGGTTGTGCGGGTTGGACAGCGGGTAAAGCGGGGGGAAATCGTTGGGCATGTCGGCTCGACGGGAAGGGCCACAGGCAATCACCTGCACTATGAAGTGCGCCGCAATGCCAAGGCCTGCAACCCCGTTCCCTTTTTGCGTTCCGGAGACCTCGCCAGACGATAAAAGTTTTCCGCCATTTTCGCCGTGCCAACGAGGGGGGAAGAGACGCGGTATATGCGTCGAATTCGGAGGACTCGCCTTCCTCGTCGTCCTCTTGCGTCCCGAGCGTGGAGATGTCCTGTCCGGCCTTTTCCAAGACTTCTTCGGCGACGAAGATGGGCGCTTCCACCCGCAAGGCGATGGCGATGCTGTCGCTGGGGCGTGCATCCACCCGGAGGACTTCTTGGGTGTCGCCGTCGCCGGAGACCTGTTCGATGCTCAAATAGGCGTAGAAGGTGTCGTTTTCGAGTTTATAGATGGTGACCGACCGCAACACGCCTTGGAGTCCAGCGAGAATATTGCAGATAAGGTCGTGCGTCATAGGCCTTCCCAGATCGCGGTGCGTCAGGGCGGCATGGATGGCGTCGGCTTCGGCAAACCCGACGACAATCGGCAACAGGCGCTCTTCGTGGCGCAAGAGAACCAGGGGGGCGGATTGGCCGTCGCTGTGAATCCCCAAGACTTCCAATTCGATCATGATGGAATCCTCCGTGAGCGGAATCGCGCTTCATTGTACTGCTTGTGTGGCGAGTTGTCGAATCGCCCCGATAGGGTTTGGCGGTAGGGGCGGGGGGATCGGGGCATTGCATGAAGAAGATCGTGAAAGGTTGCGGAAAACAGGACGAGGGGTATGCCATGTAGAGCGCGAAGGGCTTGAGTGGGGCGAGATGTTCATAAATAGTAAAAAGCTCATTATTCGGCTGCGTCGATGGGGGCGGGCGATGTGCGACGTGCGGCCATGTTCATGTGTGCTGAGAGGAAAGGAAGTTTTGCGGGTTTTGCGGTGTATGCACTCGCGAATATCGATCCTTTTCGGGAATCAAGTCACTTATAGGGGCCTTCACGAAAGAAAAACTATTGACATATGGCAGGAAGCAGGCCATAATCTATGAAAGCGAACTGTGTATCGCCGTGATGGCCGCGAGTGTCTGTGCGGCGCTGTGGGAGCGTGTCCGGCGCGAGCAAACGTTCCAAGTCGGGGCGGTGTGAAAGAAGGGGTAAGACCATGAAAAGCAAGTGGCACATGCGGAGCGCCTTTGGCGTCGTGTTGATGGCGGTGATGGTTTTCGCCGTCGGATGTCCGGGCGTCTCAAGGGTCGCGTTTATCAAGGATCCGAATTTGGACAAGGCGGTTCGGCTTGCGCTCGATCATCCGCTTGGTTTTTTGACGGAGGACGCATTGTTGGATTTGCGCGAGCTGACCGCACGCGACATGGCGATTGCGGACCTGAGGGGACTCGAGAAATGCGTCAACTTGACGTATCTCGATCTGTCGGACAACGAGGTATCCGATATTCGTCCGCTGGCGAATTTGACTTCACTCATGACGTTGAATTTGGACAATAACCGGGTGTTCGATCTTTCTCCGTTGGCGGGTCTTATCAATCTGGATATGTTGTCGCTGTTTGGCAATCCGACGGCGGATATTCAGGCGCTGGTGACCAATGCCGCCAACGGCGGTTTGGGGCCGGGGGATTCGGTGGTGCTTGAGGAAGCGCAGTTGAGCGATCAGGCCCTTCTGGTGGATGTTCCGGCGTTGCAGGCGAGCGGCATCAACGTTATTTTGGCGGTTTCGGCGCCTTGACGTCCGTGATTTTTCGTTGGTTTGGGGGAGATCGCGGTTTGTCGTGTGGCAATGCGGCGGGATGCAGGAAGGACGTAACATGACGCAACGCATCTTCATTGGTCCGAAGTTTCTGCTCCTGGCGGGCGCGTTGTTGACCTGCGCCGCGTTGACGGGATGCCCGGCGCCTCACCCGGCGCTTTCCGTGAGTCCGGTTGCGTTGAACTTCGGCGATGGGGCCGTCACGGAAAGTTTTACGATTTTCAACTCCGGCGGCGGGACGTTGAACTGGTCGATCGCGATTGCCACGTCCAGCGGCGGCGATTGGCTTGTCGCCGACGTGATGTCGGGCGCGGCCACGACGGAAACCGATCGGGTGAGGCTGACGGCATTGCGTGCGGGGCTTGCTCCGGGTACGTATACGGCCACGGTGACCGTGACTTCGAACGCCGGCAGTCAGGTTGTGCGCGTGGCGTTGACCGAGCCTGGCGCGCCGGCTCTCCAGATTACGCCGACCCTTGTGGATTTTGGCGCGTCGGGCGTGTCGGGTTCGTTTACGCTTCAGAATGTTGGCGCGGAAGCGGTGAGTTGGGCGTTGGCTTCGCAGGCGGTCAATCCGGCTTTGCCTGCATGGTTGCAGGCGAATCCGTCTAGCGGAACGACGCCTGCGTCGGAATCGGTTGTGGTGGCGTTGAGCGTTGACCGTTCGTTGTTGCCTGTCTCCATGCGAAGTTTCACGCTTTTGGTTGTTTCCTCGTCCGGTTCGCAGCCGGTGACGCTTTCGTTTGCGGGTTCGGCGGCGTCTGAGGCGAAGATCGCCGTGGAACCGGCGTTGCTGGATTTTGGGACGGAGGCGGCTTCGTTGACGTTCGATGTGTACAACAGCGGCGAGCCGGGCAGCACCCTCACGTTTACGGCGACCAGCGGCGATTCGTCGCTGTTCTCCGTCCAGCCTGGCGGCGGGACCAGCGTTGCGGTGGCGGGGCAGCAGGGCCAAGATCGCGTCAAGCTTACGGTGACGCTCCATCGCGAGGCGATCGACGAGGACGCGGAATCGGGCGTGATCACCCTTTCGGCTCCGGGGACGCAGGCGGTCGAGGTTGCGCTCAAGGCTACGCGCGCTCCCCTTATCTTCGAGGGCGCCCAGAACCGGTCGCGTCCGCCGTTCCTGAAGCGGTTTGTATTTTTGTTGCGTGATTCTGTTGGGCGGGCTCTTGATACGTTGGACCCGGACGTGATGGCGAATCTTCAGACGGCATTCAGCATATACGAGGATGAGCGTCCGTTGGACTTGGACGAGTCCAATTTTTTTGTGACGAATGCCAAGCATCTGCGGTACAACGTCGTGTTGTTGTTGGACTATACGGGGAGCATGTATGGCGCGGAACCGGGCAATGGGGCCGCAATACAGCAGATGAAGGCGGGTGCGGCGGGGTTCATCGCCGATTTGCCGGACACGTATCGCGTTGCTGTCATGGAATATCACGAACGGCAGCAGCGGGACCGGTTGATTCATGGGTTTTCGACCGCCAAGCAGCCCATTTTGGATGCGTTGGCGGCGTTCGATATTCCGCCGGCGGATCATGGAGCTTCCGAGATATTCGATGCCGTATCGGACGGGATCACGCGGCTGGCCAACGAGGATGTGACGGCGTTGCCTTTTGATGATGCGGACGTTCGGGCGTTGGTGTTTGTCACGGACGGTCGCGATACGTCGTCGGTGGCGACGAAGGAGCAGATGCTTACGTTGGCGAAGGACAATCGGGTGCGTTTGTATCCCATTGGGTTTGGCAACCGGGTGGATAGCGATATGCTTCGCGATATCGCCAAGGAAACCGGCGGGCACTATTATGCCGCGCCTTCGGT